>NZ_MIIV01000019.1:0-13568 GCF_001743015.1 Shigella sp. FC1567 | reverse complement strand
GTGCGTACCGGGCTGAGAGGCGGTGTAAGTGAACTGTAGTTGCCATGTTTTACGGCAATGAGAGCAGAGATAGCGCTGATGTCCGGCAGTGCTTTTGCCGTTACGCACCACGCCTTCAGTAGCGGAGCAGGAAGGACATCTGATGGAAATGGAAGCCACGCAAGCACCTTAAAATCACCATCATACACTAAATCAGTAAGTTGGCAGCATTACCTACTCCTGGATGTTTACCGCGATTATTGCCGTATGCATTCTGTTTATTATTGGAATTATTTTCGCCAGGCTCTATCGTCGCGCTTCGGCAGAGCAAGCTTTTGTTCGTACTGGTTTAGGTGGGCAAAAAGTGGTGATGAGCGGTGGCGCAATCGTGATGCCGATCTTTCATGAAATAATCCCCATCAATATGAATACTCTGAAGCTGGAAGTCAGCCGCTCAACCATTGATAGCCTGATTACGAAAGATCGTATGCGTGTCGATGTAGTAGTCGCTTTCTTTGTACGGGTAAAACCGTCTGTAGAAGGCATCGCCACTGCGGCGCAGACGTTGGGGCAACGCACGCTATCACCAGAAGACTTACGTATGTTGGTTGAAGATAAATTTGTCGATGCCCTCCGTGCAACAGCTGCACAAATGACCATGCATGAGTTACAGGATACCCGCGAGAACTTCGTGCAGGGAGTACAAAATACTGTCGCAGAAGACCTGTCGAAAAACGGTCTTGAGCTGGAAAGCGTTTCACTTACCAACTTTAACCAGACCTCGAAAGAACATTTCAATCCGAACAATGCCTTTGACGCCGAAGGTTTAACCAAACTGATTCAGGAGACGGAGCGCCGTCGTCGCGAACGTAACGAAGTTGAACAGGATGTAGAAGTTGCGGTGCGTGAGAAAAACCGTGATGCACTTTCGCGCAAGTTGGAGATTGAACAACAAGAAGCGTTTATGACGCTTGAGCAGGAGCAGCAGGTTAAAACCCGTACTGCCGAACAGAATGCACGTATTGCGGCTTTTGAAGCTGAACGTCGTCGTGAAGCAGAGCAGACGCGAATTCTGGCTGAACGACAAATTCAGGAAACGGAGATCGAGCGCGAGCAGGCCGTCCGCTCAAGAAAGGTTGAGGCTGAACGTGAAGTTCGTATTAAAGAGATCGAACAGCAGCAGGTCACCGAAATCGCCAACCAGACGAAATCGATCGCTATTGCCGCCAAATCGGAACAACAGTCCCAGGCAGAAGCGCGTGCTAACCTTGCACTCGCAGAAGCAGTAAGTGCGCAACAAAACGTAGAAACCACTCGCCAGACCGCAGAAGCCGATCGTGCTAAACAAGTTGCCCTAATCGCTGCCGCGCAGGATGCAGAAACCAAAGCGGTTGAACTGACCGTGCGGGCGAAAGCAGAAAAAGAAGCCGCAGAGATGCAGGCGGCGGCTATCGTTAAGTTAGCCGAAGCTACACGTAAAAAGGGTCTGGCGGAAGCAGAAGCACAACGTGCGCTGAACGATGCTATCAACGTACTTTCTGATGAACAAACCAGCCTTAAATTCAAACTGGCCTTGTTGCAGGCGCTACCTGCGGTAATAGAAAAATCCGTTGAGCCGATGAAATCTATTGACGGTATCAAGATTATTCAGGTCGATGGTCTGAATCGTGGCAGCGCTGCGGGTGATGCAAACACGGGTAATGTGGGGGGCGGAAACCTGGCGGAACAAGCATTATCAGCCGCTCTCTCTTACCGCACACAGGCACCGCTGATTGACTCCTTGCTCAATGAAATTGGCGTTTCAGGCGGCTCACTGGCGGCATTGACTTCACCCTTAACCTCAACAACTCCCGTCGCCGAAAACGTAGAATAAATTTTCAGCTATGAACGTCCCTGGCACAAAAAGCCGGGGATTTTTTATATCTGCGTTCCGCTAAAAACTGCAAATGATCAGGTCGTTGCAACGTTTTGCGTGACCGCTCGGGGAAGGCAAAACTGCCTCTGGGAAAGCGTTGCGCGAGGTCCGGCGCTCATCAACAATCGGGGAGTCAGCAAAGGGCTGAAACGGGAAAGCCCCTCCCGAGGAAGGGGCCTTACAGAAGGAAAGGGTTATGATGAAGCTCGTCATCATACTGATTGTGTTGTTACTCGTAAGTTTCGCAGCTTATTAACAGCCAATCAGAGGGGGGAGAAATCCTCCCTCACCCTTGTTCCTTTACTTTAGGTTGAAAAAAAATCAGCGTCAAGAAGGTTTCATTAACACATATCCCTAGCCCAAAAAGCCGGGGATTTTTTATATCTGCGTTCCGCTAAAAGGTGCAAATGCTCAGGACGTTGCAGCGTTTTGCGTGACCGCTCGGGGAAGGCAAAACTGCTTCAGGGAAAGCGTTGCGCGGGGTCCGGCGCTCATCAACAATCGGGGAGTCAGCAAGGGGCTGAAACGGGAAAGCCCCTCCCGAGGAAGGGGCCTTATAGAAGGAAAGGGTTATGATGAAGTTCGTCATCATACTGGTTGTGTTGTTACTGTTAAGTTTCCCGACTTACTAACAACTGATCAGAGGGGGGAGAAATCCTCCCTTACCCTTGTTCCTTTACTTTAGGTTGAAAAAACAACAGCGTCAATAGGCCTGCCTGCTACGAAGCGAGATCTGTGAACCGCTTTCCGGTTAGCCTTTTTTATCCTGTTGGATCTTCTTGATGATGTTAGTGGTCGAGCAACCGTCTTCGAAGTTGAGCACCAGCACTTCGCCGCCGTTGGCCCAGACTTCTTTACTCCCGGCGATCTCTTCTGGTTTATAGTCGCCGCCCTTCACCAGTAAATCTGGCAGGATCCCGGCGATCAAGCGCTGCGGCGTGTCTTCTTCAAACGACACCACCCAGTCGACCGCTTCCAGTGCGCCCAGCACAATCATACGCTGTTCGAGCGGGTTAACGGGGCGGGAATCCCCTTTCAGCCGTTTGGTGGAGGCATCGCTGTTCACAGCGACAATCAGACGGTCACCCAGTTTGCGAGCATTTGCCAGATAGGAGACGTGCCCGGCATGCAGGATGTCAAAGACACCGTTGGTCATTACCACCTTTTCGCCGCGTTTACGCGCTGCCGCTACGGCCAGCTTCAGTTCCTCTTCGGTCATCACGCCAAAGCCGGTATCTGCGCGCCCACGCACTGCATTTTCCAGCTCGATCGGCGAAACCGTGGAGGTTCCCAGTTTGCCGACCACCACGCCAGCCGCCGCATTGGCAAAGAAGCAGGCTTCTTCCAGCGAATTACCCGCTGCCAGCGTTGCCGCCAGGACGCCAATCACCGTGTCGCCCGCACCGGTAACGTCATACACTTCCTGCGCCTGGGTTGGCATATGCAGCGGCGCTTTACCCGGTTGCAGCAGCGACATACCCTGTTCGGAACGGGTCACTAACAGAGCCGAGAGTTCGTAATCGGCAATCAGTTTCATGCCGCGCTCAACAATCTCTTCTTCGGTCTTACATTTACCGACAACAGCTTCAAATTCCGAGAGATTCGGCGTTAACAGCGTAGCGCCGCGGTAGCGCTCAAAATCGGTACCTTTTGGATCAATCAGCACCGGAACGCCCGCTTTACGCGCCAGTTGGATCATCTGCTGTACGCTTGCCAGCGCACCTTTGGCGTAGTCAGAAAGCACCAGCGCGCCAATCGAACTCAGCGCCTGATTAATCCGCTCGTGCAGCGGCTGCGGATCAACGCCTTCGAAACCTTCTTCGAAATCCAGACGGATCAGCTGTTGGTTGCGGGAAAGTACCCGTAATTTGGTGATGGTCGGATGCGTCGGTACAGAAACGAAGTCGCATTTGACGTTGACGTCGGCCAGAGATTTACTCAGCGCGCGCGCTGCATCGTCAATGCCCGTCAACCCGACCAGGCGTGCATTAGCACCGAGAGAAGCGATATTCATCGCCACGTTAGCCGCGCCGCCCGGACGTTCTTCGATGGTATTCACTTTAACCACGGGCACCGGCGCTTCCGGCGAGATACGGCTGGTGGGACCGTACCAGTAACGATCCAGCATTACATCACCAACCACCATCACTCCTGCACGTTCAAACTCTGACAGCGTTACTTTCATTCCTGTCTCCTGAGAGATTCAAAATTTGCGCGCGATAATACCATACTTCATTCTTCCACCAGCCACTTCTGCCAGCTTGCCCGCACCAGATCACGCTCTGCGGTGAAGCAATCCTCCGACACATGGCCCGGCAATTCCTGTAATGCCAGATGATGAAGTTCATCGCGCAGCGTCGTGTAAGCACGGGTCAGCGCCATCGCTTCCTGCTCTTCCATAATGTCGTTTTGCGCCAGCAGCTCCAGAATACGCACGTTGTCTGACCAGCGCGTTAACTTCGGTTTTTCATGAGCGTAGCGCAACACCAGATATTGGGTAATAAATTCGATATCGGTAATTCCGCCTTCATCGGCTTTGATATCAAAGCGATTACGATGTTTATTGCCGAGATGAGCGCGCATTTTCTCGCGCATTTCCCGCACTTCCGTTTGCAGAGTTTTACCTTCACGCGGCAGCATCATAATCTCGCGACGCACTGCGTCAAAGTGCGCGGTGAGCTGCGGATCGCCGTACACTACACGCGCACGCACCAGCGCCTGATGCTCCCACGTCCAGGCCTCGTTTTTCTGATAATCAGCAAATGCTTCTGCGGATGTCACCAGCATTCCCGCCGCCCCGGACGGACGCAGTCGTGCATCCACTTCATACAAAATGCCGGAAGAGGTTCGCGTATTGAACAGATGCATAATGCGTTGCGCCAGACGCAGATAAAACTGTCGCCCGTCGATTTCCCGCTCGCCGTCAGTCATCGCATCCATTGGGCAATCATGGAGGAAGATCAGGTCAAGATCGGAACTGTAGCCTAACTCCCAGCCGCCCAGCTTGCCGTAGCCGACCACCGCAAAACCACGGCCTTCGCGATCGTTGAGGTGATTTGGCTTACCGTAGCGGGCCACCATTTGAACCCACGCCTGCTGAACGACGGCATCTATCATAGCCTCTGCCAGCCAGGTTAAGTGATCGCTCACTTTCATCACCGGTAGCGTACCAGCGATATCCGCTGCGGCGATGCGTAACAGCTGCGCCTGTTTGAACTGACGCAGCGCCTCAAGCTGTTGCTCTTCGTCATCTTCCGGCACGCGCAGCAAATACTGGCGCAACTCATCGCGGTAGGCATCGGTCGCCGTCGGCTGGTAAAGAGTGTTTGGATCGAGCAATTCATCCAGCAATAATGGATAACGCGCCAGCTGGCTGGCAATCATCGGCGATGCGGCACACAGAGAAATCAAATGTTTAAGCGCCGCAGGGAATTCACTGAGCAATTCTAAATAGGTGGTGCGGGTAACAATCCCCACCAGCAAGGCGGTAATGCGCGACAGCGTAACGGCAGCGTCTTCACGCGCACAGACATCACTTAGCAGATGTGGCATCAGATGGTCGAGCACCTGACGTCCTCGCGGCCCGATAGTACGCTTATCCAGCTCTTTGCGGAAATCAGCAATCAGCGTTAGGACCTGTTTGCGATCATCCTCGCTAAGATGCGCCAGCACTGGCGTAGTGTCATCTTCCTGCAACGCATCCTGCCACAGCTCACGCCACTGTTCCGACAGCGACTCTTCCTGAGTTTCACTTTCGTCGTCGCCAATCAATTCATTAAACACCCGGCGCACATTGGTCATATGTGCGGTCAGCGCCCCGGTCAGTTGCGGCCAGTCAGCAAAGTCCATCGCCCACGCCAGCCGCGCACGGTTAAGCTCATCAGAAGGAAGCGTTTGGGTTTGTTCGTCGTTAATGCTTTGCAGCAGGTTTTCCAGACGCCGCAGGAACAGATATGCCACTCGCAATTGTTCAGCATCGTTTTCAGAAAGCAGATGCAGCGCGGCAATGACGCTGAGCGTTGGCAGTAAAGAGCGCGACTGCAGCGACGGTTCGCGCCCACCGCGAATGAGCTGGAACACCTGAACGATAAATTCAATTTCGCGAATGCCGCCTGCGCCGAGTTTGATATTGTCGGTCAAACCACGTCGACGCACTTCACGGGCAATCATCCCTTTCATGTTGCGCAGCGACTGAATCACGCTGAAATCGATGTAACGACGGAAAACAAACGGGCGCAGCATCGCACGCAACTCGTTAGCATAGACGCCTTCGCTATCGCCCATAATCCGCGCCTTGACCATCGCGTAACGCTCCCAGTCGCGCCCCTGCTCCTGGTAATAATCCTCCAACGCGGCAAAGCTCAGCACCAGCGGGCCACTTTCGCCAAACGGACGCAGCCGCATATCCACGCGATAGACGAAGCCATCCTGCGTTGGTTGATCCAACACTTTAATCAGCCGCTGCCCCATGCGGGTAAAAAACTGCGCGTTATCCAGTTCCCGGCGTCCGCCCTGCGTACAACCATGTTCCGGCCAGGCAAAAATCAGATCGATATCTGAGGAGAAATTCAGTTCCCCACCGCCCAGCTTACCCATGCCTAAAATCAGCAGCGGTTGCGCTTCGCCCTGCGCATTGCACGGCGTTCCCCACTCGCGGCAGCAAGCGTCATACAGCCAGTCACGCGCGGCGACAATCAGCGTCTCCGCCAGATGGCTGAGCTGCTGCAATATGCTCTCTTCAGTAACCAAAGCCAGCGTTTGCGCCCAGGCGATGCGCACCATAATGCGCCGCCGGAATAGCCGCAGCTCGCGCATTAACCCGGCTTCGTCACTCACATTGCTGAGCGCCTCCTGCAACCATGCCGCGTAATGCTGCCATTCATCAGCCTGCGGCGATTGGCTTTCCAGTTCCGTCAGCCACTCTGGATGCGCAATCACGCTGTCCTGCACAAAATCACTGAAAGTAAGTACTGACTTCGCCTGTGCGCTAAGTGATTTCTCGGCTAAAGGCTCTGGCAGCCGCTCAACAACGGTCTGCCAGTACTGCTGTAACGGTGAAGAGAGCGGCTTCATAAGCGATTTTATCCTTGCCTGATTAACGTTTTCCGCTGTGCAACCAGAACGGTTCCTGATTGTTTGCCTCATTACGGAAATGTTCAATTTCAATGCGTTGCCCGGTCGCAATAGCGTGACGCAGCCCCTGCCAGTTCTCCAGCCAGGCTTGCGCGACGACAGGATCATAGTAACCCGCCAGCAACAGTATTGAGTCAATATCACGCGTCAGACGTGGCAACTGGTCACGGTAGCGATCGCCCAACGGCTGGCAGAAAACGCTTTTCAGTTCAGCGGCATGGCGGGAAAGATGGATATCGGCAAAGCGTTTGAAGGAATCGCTCATTTTACTCTGCGCTTTGGCATCTAAAAACGGCTGCCAGGCTTTGCTTACCAGCCATTCGGTCAACGCCAGCTTCGCCATTGCCGTTTTGGTAGAGTAGACCGCCGTCACGGCAGAAACCGCAGAAGCGATGGTCGCTTCGCATTGAGTCAGCAAATCGCGTAAGTGAGTGCTCGCTTTGCGCGGCACAATACCACCGAACAGCATCAGTGTATGACGGACCAGACCAATGGCTGCCAGCACCTGTTCTTTCGCCGCATCGTTGCCGCGTACCCACAGTTCTTCATGATACTGCCATTGCGCTAACGCCAGCTCGAGCGCCGCTTCCAGCCCCTGTTCCACATCGGCTTTTGCCGCAACATGCAAAATGGTGGTCGGTTTGATTTCACGCGCCGGATTGCCCTGCGCCAGATGATAGCCACGCGCCGCTTTGCTCAGGCTGCCCTGGCGTAATCCGGTTTGCGATACCAGTTGGTTCGCCAGTTTCAGCACCGCGCGCGTGTCGCCGCTAAGCAGTTCCAGTTCCAGCTCACAGATAGGTTCAGCAAATTCCCCCGCTTTCACCTCCCCCTGATCGAGAGCGATTTCAATTCGGCTGTCATCGACCGCCACCAGCCATTTTTCGCGATAAAAATCGGTGCTGAACAGCGGTTGTACGCGGGAAGCGAGATCGGCGGGCAATTCGCCGTTCGGCCAGACTTCCGTCGGTAACTGCGCCAGGTCGAGCGTCGGTTCGCTCAACGCCACGTTATATTCCGGGCGCTGGTGTAAGCCGCCTGTCACTCTTCCTGCAACTTTCATGGTCATCTCATAGCGACCGTTTTCGCCACGAATACGTAAGCCCATATCGTGCCCACGCAGCCAGTTATCCGGCGTTTCGTAGTAAATATTCAGCAACTGCACGGGGTCATGGTGCTCGCCGCCCAGCGTATTGAGATGGTCACGCAACGCCTCAACGGCACTGTGATTAACAATAAACTTTAATTCGATTTCCTGAGCCATGGCCTTTACTTATCGGTTATGTCACATAAGTGACGATGAACGGCGAACTTAATGCGATCTTTTTTGTCAGTAGATAGTATTTTGCGCCAAATTGCCATGCAACGGGCAATTTGACGGGCGTAAAAGTTTGAAGCAGTGGCAAGACCTGACACAGAGGATTCCGATTGATGTCGAATGCTTTGCGTAGCGACACTGATGCCACTACTATCGTTCCACTTTCCATGACAATAACGACAGCCTGATGCCAAAATTACGCCTGATCGGATTAACTTTACTCGCACTTAGCGCCACTGCCGTCTCACACGCTGAAGAAACGCGCTATGTTTCTGATGAACTGAATACCTGGGTCCGTAGCGGTCCGGGAGATCATTATCGCCTCGTGGGCACGGTTAACGCCGGCGAGGAAGTGACCTTATTACAAACTGACGCCAACACCAATTATGCCCAGGTGAAAGACAGCTCTGGCCGTACCGCCTGGATCCCGTTGAAACAACTTAGCACTGAGCCAAGCCTGCGCTCCCGTGTGCCAGATCTGGAAAATCAGGTCAAAACCCTGACCGATAAACTCACCAATATCGATAACACCTGGAATCAGCGCACCGCAGAAATGCAGCAAAAAGTGGCGCAGAGCGACAGCGTGATCAACGGATTAAAAGAAGAAAATCAGAAATTGAAAAACGAGCTGATTGTCGCGCAGAAAAAGGTCGATGCCGCCAGCGTACAGCTGGATGACAAACAGCGCACCATCATCATGCAATGGTTTATGTATGGCGGTGGCGTGCTGGGGCTTGGCTTGCTGCTCGGTCTGGTACTGCCACACCTGATCCCAACGCGCAAACGCAAAGAGCGCTGGATGAACTAAATCGCCTTCTTCGTTGCACTGTCTTATTATTAGGAATTGTGTATTTGACGAAGGGATGATGGCGTGAAGATTTATCTGGTCGGTGGTGCTGTTCGGGATGCATTGTTAGGGCTACCGGTCAAAGACAGAGATTGGGTGGTGGTCGGCAGTACGCCACAGGAGATGCTCGACGCGGGCTACCAGCAGGTAGGCCGCGATTTTCCTGTGTTTCTGCATCCGCAAACGCATGAAGAGTATGCGCTGGCACGTACCGAACGGAAATCCGGTTCCGGTTACACCGGTTTTACTTGCTATGCCGCACCGGATGTCACGCTGGAAGATGATCTTAAGCGTCGCGATCTGACCATTAATGCGCTGGCCCAGGACGATAACGGCGAGATTATCGACCCGTACAACGGTCTGGGCGATCTGCAAAATCGTCTGTTGCGCCATGTTTCCCCCGCTTTTGGCGAAGATCCGTTACGCGTTCTGCGCGTGGCGCGTTTTGCTGCGCGTTATGCCCACCTCGGTTTTCGTATTGCCGATGAAACTCTGACGCTGATGCGCGAGATGACCCATGCGGGTGAACTGGAACACCTGACGCCTGAACGGGTATGGAAAGAGACGGAAAGCGCCCTCACCACCCGCAATCCCCAGGTGTTCTTCCAGGTACTGCGCGATTGCGGTGCACTTCGCGTTTTATTCCCGGAAATTGACGCCCTGTTTGGCGTTCCGGCCCCTGCCAGGTGGCATCCGGAAATCGACACCGGTATTCATACCTTAATGACGCTCTCAATGGCGGCGATGCTGAGTCCGCAGGTTGATGTCCGTTTCGCAACTTTATGCCACGATCTCGGTAAAGGACTGACGCCGCCAGAACTTTGGCCGCGTCATCATGGGCATGGCCCGGCGGGTGTTAAGTTAGTGGAACAACTATGCCAGCGTCTGCGCGTGCCAAATGAAATTCGCGATTTAGCCAGACTGGTGGCTGAGTTTCACGATCTCATCCACACCTTCCCAATGCTGAACCCAAAAACCATCGTCAAATTATTTGATTCCATCGATGCCTGGCGTAAACCGCAGCGTGTCGAGCAACTGGCGCTGACCAGCGAGGCTGACGTACGCGGCAGAACCGGTTTTGAATCAGCGGACTACCCGCAAGGCCGTTGGTTGCGCGAAGCCTGGGAAGTGGCGCAGTCAGTGCCGACAAAAGCGGTCGTTGAAGCGGGATTTAAAGGTGTGGAGATTCGCGAGGAGCTGACCCGACGGCGGATTGCGGCGGTAGCCAGTTGGAAGGAACAACGTTGCCCAAAGCCTGACTGAGTATAAAACTAAACGTTAACACGAACCATCCCCTCGCCCCTTCGGGGAGAGGGTGAGGGGAACAGACCAGCACCGGTGCGAACAATCACCCCCACCCCGGCCCTCTCCCTACAGAGCGAGGGAGAAAACCAGGCCTGCTCCCGAACCTTTTCTCAATCAAAAGAACACGACGTACACCGCAGCCGCCACAATAAAGCGATAAATGGCGAACGGGATAAACGAAATGCGCTTAATCAATTGCAGGAAGGTTTTAATCGCTATCAGCGCCACCACAAAAGCGGTGATAAACCCAACGGCAAACATCGGGATATCGCCGGTTGTCAGGAAGCCCCAGCTTTTGTAGAGATCGAGCGCCGTTGCGCCCATCATCATCGGTACCGCCAGCAGGAACGAGAACTCGGAAGCAGCGTAACGGCTCACGCCCATCAGCATCCCACCTGAAATGGTGGCCCCGGAACGGGAGAAACCCGGCCACAGCGCCAGACACTGGAAACAGCCAATCATAAACGCCTGACGATAGGTCATATCATCAAGACCCGGCGCACGCGGCTCTTTCGGCTTCAGGCATTCGGCGGCAATCAGCAACAAACCGCCAACGACCAGTGCATACATCACATTTATCGGGTTAAACAATGACTTAATCGTGTCGTGGAACAACAGCCCCAGTACCACCGCCGGAATCATCCCCAGCAAAATGTGGATCAGCGTTAAACGACCTTTGCTTTCTCCTTCGTGCTGCAACGGGCGGCCAAAGTGGATGCCAATCAGGCCAAACAGACGCCGCCAGAACATCACTACTACCGCCAGAATTGATCCTAACTGGATCACAACTTCAAAGGTTTTCGCCGTGTCGCCCTCGAACCCCAACAAGTGACCGACAATAATCATATGGCCCGTGCTGGATACCGGCAGAAATTCTGTCAATCCTTCGACCACACCCAATATTGCCGCTATCAGCAGCGAGTGCATATCGCTCATCAATAAACCCCTAAATTATTAAAATGTACCGCTTGTCCGGACTACTGCAGTAAGACCAGGTTATAACCGTTTGGTTTAACAGCTGTAAAATTAATTATTTTCTTTCAGATTATTGCCACGCTCAATGATTACACCAACATTCGCCGCCCGCGCCACTGCGCCTGGCTTGCTGAGTTTGATGCGCACCCACGGCGAGTTGAAGCGTGCTAACAGCAGCTCCGCCACCTCTTCAGCCACGCGTTCCACCAGCGCAAAACGCGCCCCCTCGACGTGGCTGACCACCGTTTCTGCAATGTCAGCGTAACTGAGGCAATCCGCCACATCATCACTTTTCGCCGCTTTACGGTTATCCCATGCCATTTCGATATCGAACACTAACTTCTGTTCGATGGTCTGTTCCCAGTCGTAAACACCAATAGTGGTGATTACCGAAAGTTGCTCTATAAATACAATATCCATCACGTCCTGCCTGCTTTTTGGCTAACCGGATACCACTTCCGGCGAAATGTGCGTATTATCCACAGATTCATCGTTGAACACGAATTTTCAAAACGGAACAGCTTATGAGTGCAATCGCGCCTGGAATGATCCTCATCGCGTACCTCTGCGGCTCCATTTCCAGTGCCATTCTGGTTTGCCGCTTGTGTGGGCTGCCCGATCCGCGAACCAGCGGCTCCGGCAATCCAGGCGCAACCAATGTGTTACGTATCGGTGGCAAGGGAGCAGCCGTAGCAGTACTGATTTTCGACGTTCTGAAAGGAATGTTGCCCGTCTGGGGCGCGTATGAATTAGGTGTCAGCCCCTTCTGGCTAGGCTTAATTGCCATCGCCGCCTGTCTTGGACACATCTGGCCCGTTTTCTTCGGATTTAAAGGAGGAAAAGGCGTTGCTACCGCTTTTGGTGCCATCGCACCCATTGGCTGGGATCTCACCGGAGTAATGGCGGGAACCTGGTTACTGACCGTGCTATTGAGCGGATACTCGTCGCTGGGAGCGATTGTCAGTGCACTGATTGCTCCGTTTTATGTCTGGTGGTTTAAGCCACAATTCACCTTCCCAGTTTCGATGCTCTCTTGCCTGATCCTGCTGCGTCATCATGACAACATCCAGCGTCTGTGGCGTCGTCAGGAGACAAAAATCTGGACGAAATTCAAAAGAAAGCGCGAAAAGGATCCCGAGTGATTTCTGGTGGATCTACATGACCTGATAGCCTTCATCGGGCTTGCCCAGCCGTTGCTGGCACCATGCCGCCAGAAATTCCACGCAGACACGTAATTTCATGCTGCGATAGAGCGGCTCCCGGTAAACAGCCCAGATATTGGCGCTTTGTGCATACTCCGGCAATACTTGCACCAGTTTGCCACTCTCCAGAAACGGCAACACATCCCACTCGGAACGCAGCATAATCCCTTTGCCCTCCAGCGCCCATTGCAACACTATCTCGCCGCTATTGGAGGAAAGATGCCCGCTAACCTTCACCGATTTTTTCTCCTGACCGTTCCCCAACTCCCATATTCCGTGGGTCATATCGCGCTCTTTGGTCACCAGACAGTCATGACGACTTAATTCCTGTAATGATTGTGGCTGCGGATATTTTTGCAGATACTCAGGTGCTGCGCATAATATTCTTTTATTTTTCGTTAACAGATGCGCAATATAATAATCAGGAATTTCGTCATTAATACGAATATCCAGATCAATATTATCCTGCACTAAATCAATTTGCCGATCGAACAATTCAAAATGCACCTGTAACTCAGGATAATTGCGCATAAGTTCGGTAATGGCTGGCGCAATATGGCTGCGCCCAAAACCAAAACTGCAACCAATACGAATCATCCCCTCCGGGCGCGTTTTGATTTGCGTGACGTCATCGACCAGTCGCTGGGTAATGACTCCAACTTACTGATAGTGTTTTATGTTCAGATAATGCCCGATGACCTTGTCATGCAGCTCCACCGATTTTGAGAACGACAGTGACTTCCATCCCAGCCTTGCCAGATGTTGTCTCAGATTCAGATTATGTCGCTCAATGCGCTGAGTGTAACGCTTGCTGATAACGTGCAGCTTTCCCTTCAGGCGTGATTCATACAGCGGCCAGCCATCCGTCATCCATACCACGACCTCAAAGGCCGA
>NZ_MIIV01000018.1:0-13572 GCF_001743015.1 Shigella sp. FC1567 | reverse complement strand
TCGGCCTTTGAGGTCGTGGTATGGATGACGGATGGCTGGCCGCTGTATGAATCACGCCTGAAGGGAAAGCTGCACGTTATCAGCAAGCGTTACACTCAGCGCATTGAGCGACATAATCTGAATCTGAGACAACATCTGGCAAGGCTGGGACGGAAGTCACTGTCGTTCTCAAAATCGGTGGAGCTGCATGACAAGGTCATCGGGCATTATCTGAACATAAAACACTATCAGTAAGTTGGAGTCATTACCGTCATGTTGTTCCTTTTATTTAACCGGAGGATATGCATCATGAAAACCGTTAGGGAGTCCACAACGTTGTACAACTTTCTCGGATCGCACAATCCATACTGGCGGTTGACGGAAAGCAGCGATGTTTTGCGCTTTTCTACCACCGAAACCACAGAACCTGATCGTACTTTGCAGTTATCTGCCGAACAGGCTGCTCGCATCAGGGAAATGACGGTCATCACCTCCAGCCTGATGATGAGTCTGACCGTCGATGAGAGCGATCTTTCTGTGCATCTGGTAGGACGAAAAATCAATAAACGGGAATGGGCTGGCAACGCGTCTGCATGGCATGACACACCGGCAGTTGCTCGTGATTTATCACACGGGCTTTCCTTTGCTGAGCAGGTAGTTTCTGAAGCACATTCCGCAATAGTGATTCTCGACAGCCGGGGGAATATCCAACGCTTCAATCGGTTATGTGAAGATTACACTGGGTTGAAAGAACACGACGTCATTGGCCAAAGCGTGTTTAAACTGTTTATGAGCCGTCGTGAAGCTGCGGCATCCAGGCGCAATAACCGTGTATTTTTTCGAAGCGGCAATGCATATGAAGTCGAACTGTGGATACCAACATGTAAAGGCCAGCGGCTGTTTCTGTTTCGCAATAAATTTGTCCACAGCGGCAGTGGCAAAAGCGAGATTTTTTTAATCTGTTCCGGCACCGACATTACCGAAGAGCGCCGCGCTCAGGAGCGACTGCGTATTCTGGCAAATACCGACAGTATCACCGGACTGCCGAATCGTAACGCAATGCAGGATTTAATCGATCACGCTATTAATCATGCAGATAACAATAAAGTTGGGGTTGTGTATCTTGATTTGGATAATTTCAAAAAGGTCAACGACGCCTATGGGCATTTGTTTGGTGACCAGTTATTACGCGACGTGTCATTGGCTATTTTAAGCTGTCTCGAACATGACCAGGTGTTGGCGCGTCCAGGTGGGGATGAGTTTCTGGTACTGGCATCCAACACCTCACAAAGCGCGCTGGAAGCAATGGCATCACGAATTTTGACCCGCTTACGGCTCCCCTTTCGCATTGGTTTAATTGAAGTTTATACCAGCTGTTCAGTAGGTATTGCACTCTCTCCCGAACATGGTTCAGACAGCACGGCTATTATTCGTCACGCCGACACAGCAATGTACACAGCGAAGGAAGGCGGACGAGGACAATTTTGCGTTTTTACCCCAGAAATGAATCAACGGGTATTTGAATATCTCTGGCTGGATACCAACTTGCGTAAAGCACTGGAAAACGATCAGTTGGTTATTCACTATCAACCGAAAATCACCTGGCGTGGCGAAGTGCGCAGTCTGGAAGCACTAGTACGTTGGCAGTCACCTGAACGTGGGTTGATTCCACCGTTGGACTTCATTTCCTACGCCGAAGAGTCAGGGCTAATTGTGCCTTTAGGCCGTTGGGTGATTCTCGATGTCGTACGCCAGGTGGCAAAGTGGCGGGATAAAGGCATAAACCTGCGAGTGGCGGTAAATATTTCTGCACGTCAGCTCGCCGATCAAACCATTTTCACCGCCCTGAAACAGGTTCTCCAGGAACTCAATTTTGAATACTGCCCTATAGATGTTGAACTGACAGAGAGTTGTCTGATTGAGAATGATGAACTGGCACTGTCTGTTATTCAACAATTTAGCCAACTAGGTGCGCAAGTGCATCTGGATGATTTTGGTACCGGCTACTCTTCACTTTCGCAACTGGCGCGCTTTCCGATCGATGCCATCAAACTTGACCAGGTTTTTGTTCGAGATATTCACAAACAACCTGTCTCGCAGTCACTGGTCCGGGCGATCGTCGCTGTGGCCCAGGCATTGAATCTTCAGGTGATCGCCGAAGGTGTAGAGAGTGCAAAGGAAGATGCTTTTTTAACCAAGAACGGGATCAATGAGCGGCAAGGATTTTTGTTTGCCAAACCGATGCCCGCCGTCGCCTTCGAACGCTGGTATAAACGCTATCTGAAGCGCGCATAAGTAGATGAATATATATACTTAGCGCTATATCCCGTCATTATATATCGTATTCCTGGATGATAATTAGCCGTTGCTGTTAAACACTTCTCTTTTAGCGGCAATTTTTGCATTATTCATTTTCCACTTTTGCTATAAGGATGTCCTTGATGTCTGAATTTGATGCCCAGCGCGTTGCCGAACGTATTGATATTGTGTTAGATATCCTTGTGGCAGGCGATTACCACTCTGCGATCCATAATCTCGAGATACTTAAAGCAGAACTCTTGCGCCAGGTTGCTGAATCTACGCCAGACATCCCGAAGGCACCGTGGGAGATTTAACAATCGTGCCTTCAGGTTTTCCTATTTGAGGATGCCCGGCGCGTCAGTATTTTTTTATTTAGTATTATAACGTTATAAGAATTACAGCGATGAATTCCCGACAACAAACTATTCTACAGATGGTCATTGACCAGGGTCAGGTTAGCGTAACCGATCTGGCAAAAGCCACTGGAGTTTCTGAAGTTACCATTCGCCAGGATCTCAACACCCTCGAAAAACTGAGTTACCTCCGCCGTGCACATGGCTTTGCAGTTTCGCTTGATAGTGATGACGTCGAAACCCGTATGATGAGCAACTATACGCTGAAGCGTGAACTCGCCGAGTTTGCCGCGTCACTGGTTCAACCGGGCGAAACCATCTTTATCGAAAATGGCAGCAGCAATGCCCTGCTCGCCCGGACTCTGGGGGAGCAGAAGAAAAATGTCACTATCATCACGGTCAGCAGCTACATCGCGCATTTGCTGAAAGACGCGCCTTGTGAAGTCATTTTGCTCGGTGGCGTGTACCAGAAAAAAAGCGAAAGTATGGTTGGCCCGTTGACACGCCAGTGCATCCAGCAGGTGCATTTCAGCAAAGCATTTATTGGTATTGATGGCTGGCAACCTGAAACTGGATTCACCGGTCGCGATATGATGCGTACCGATGTGGTCAATGCCGTGCTGGAAAAAGAGTGCGAAGTGATAGTCCTGACTGACAGCTCGAAATTTGGTGCTGTACATTCATACTCCATCGGTCCCGTTGAGCGATTCAATCGCGTGATTACCGATTCGAAAATACGCGCCAGCGATCTGATGCATCTTGAGCACAGTAAACTCACCGTTCACGTCGTTGACATTTAACCATTTCCCTTCTCTACGGATGATTTGCAGTTTGGCAAATCATCCGCTCTAAGATGATTCCTGGTTGATAATTAAGACTATTTACCTGTTATTAACACGCTTAAGATATAAAATTATTATCAGCGATATAACAGGAAGTCATTATCACCTGCGTGATATAACCCTGCGCGCGAGCAGATTTCACGGAATAATTTCACCAGGCTTATTCTTAGCTATTATAGTTATAGAGAGCTTACTTCCGTGAATCATAAATTCAGGAGAGAGTATTATGTTTGTAACGAGCAAAAAAATGACCGCGGCTGTTCTGGCAATTACTTTGGCAATGTCTCTGAGTGCCTGTTCTAACTGGTCTAAACGGGACCGCAACACCGCAATCGGCGCGGGTGCAGGGGCATTAGGCGGTGCAGTACTGACCGATGGCAGTACGTTGGGTACATTAGGTGGTGCAGCTGTCGGTGGTGTTATTGGTCACCAGGTCGGTAAATAATCGTAAATAAATGTCGATTATCGACTCGCAATTATAATACGCTTGATTTTGTTCAGTACGAAATAACTGAATAATACACACAGTAAAATATTCGAAAGCCACGGATATATCCGTGGCTTTTTATGTTAACCGCCTGCGAGTTTTACCTTCATCCCTTTCGCTTCAAGTAGTGATTTTAATAAATCACGCTTATCGCCCTGGATTTCAATAACTCCATCTTTAACTGCTCCGCCGCAGCCGCATTTTTTCTTCAGTTCCGCTGCAAGTTTTGTCAGTTCGGCATCATCGAGATCGATACCGGTAATCAGGCAAACGCCCTTACCTTTACGTCCACTGGTCTGACGCTGAATACGCACCACACCATCGCCTTTAGGGCGTACTGGGGCCGCTTTTGGCTCATCAATACGTCCGGTTTCCGTTGAGTAGACCAGACGGCTGTTGGAATCACTCATCATGCACTCCGCTGTAAAGAGGCGTTGATCGCTTTCAGTGTTTGCGCTGGATCTACCGATTGCGTTACCGGGCGACCAATCACCATATAATCAACACCAGCCGCCAACGCCTGTTCTGGCGTCATAATGCGGCGCTGGTCACCAGCATCACTCCCCTGCGGACGAATGCCCGGTGTAACCAGTTTGAACTCCTGACCGAATACCTGTTTAAAGCGCACAGCTTCCTGAGCAGAACACACCACACCATCAAGGCCACATTTTTGCGTCAGTGCCGCCAGACGTTCTGCATAATCTGCAGGTGACAGTGTCACGCCAAGATCGGCCAGGTCGCTAGCTTCCATGCTGGTCAACACTGTTACAGCAATCAAAAGCGGTGCATCTTTGCCAAACGGAACCAGTGCCTCACGCGCTGCGGTCATCATACGCGCCCCACCAGAGGCATGAACATTCACCATCCACACGCCTAAGTCAGCTGCAGCAGCGACAGCGTGCGCTGCAGTGTTAGGAATATCGTGGAATTTCAGGTCAAGAAAGATATCAAAACCACGCTGTTGAAGTTCGCGCACAAACTGTGGCCCAAACAATGTAAACATCTCTTTGCCGACCTTCAGACGACAATCGCGTGGGTCGATCTTGTCGACAAAGGACAGCGCGTCATCACGATTATGATAATCAAGGGCAACAACCACAGGAGAATTCGTAACAGCGCGGGAAGAAGATGAAGCAGTTAACGTCATGACCAGACCTTCTTGATGATGGGCACCGGAAGTGGCGCGAAACAGGTAAACGGCGAGCATTCTACCCGTGGAAATAAAAAATTAACAGTTGCGATTTTTCCCCTGGCAGGCTTTTTCTGCTCCGTCGTTGCCGGAGCACAATGGAACATCAATAACTAGCATGTTGTAACTAAAGTCGGATTTTTTTAAAAATTACAGGCCATCAAGACCGCGAATCGGTTTAATGGTTGACCAGGCCCGACAAGACGGACAATGCCAGTAGAGGGTGTATGCGGTAAAACCACATTTCTGGCAGCGATAACGAGGCTTACTACGTACCTTTTCGCCAACCATGTCACGCAGCACCATCAGGCTCTCTTTGGCACGCCCTTCTTCCGCTTCATTTAAGTGGTAATCCATTAACTTATGGAACACACGCATGGTCGGATGACGCTGAAGCTGGCGCGTAATATAGACCTGTGCGGCCTCACTACCGTCGCGCGCTTCGATGATATCAGCAAGCATCAATTCAGCATCGGCACCGGTGTTCTCTTCCACCGCGCGTTGCAGGAATTCTGCCCATTCGGCAGTTTTACCCAACTGCTGATAGCAGGTTTGCAACATTTCCAGCGTTTCGCTGACCAGTTCTCTGTCCTGGGATATCACGCGTTGCAAACTTTCGACGGCTTTGGCGTATTCTCCTTTCGCCATAAACACGCGTCCCATCATGATGGATACGCGGGCTCTGTTTTTATCTGCCGCCGCCCCTTTTTTTAGCAAGGTCATGGCACGATCGAGATCGTCGCTGGCCATATGCTGCAGGGCTAACTCACAGTAGAAATGGGCAATTTCGACGCGCTGTTTATCTTTACCCAGCTTCACCAGGCGTTCGGCAACATCAATTGCTTTCTGCCACTCACTGGTAGCCTGGTAGATTTGTAGCAACTGTTGCAGAGCGCCAATGCGGAAGTCAGTTTCATCGGTCAGCTGATTGAACATGTCTTCCGCGCGGTCGTATAACCCGGCGGCCATGTAATCACGCCCTAGTTGTTGAATCGCCAACAGACGCTGTTCATAGGTCAGCGAGGCGCTTTCCATTAGGGTCTGATGGATGCGAATAGCGCGATCAACTTCGCCACGCGAACGGAACAGGTTTCCGAGCGTAAGGTGGGCTTCAACGGTGCCTGTATCCTCTTTAAGCATATCGAGAAACAGGTCTACCGCTTTATCCTGTTGATTACTAAGCAGGAAGTTAACCCCCGCTACGTAATCACGCGACAAGCGGTTGGCTTCATCTTGCTTGTTTTGTTGCGCACTTCTGCGGCCCATATACCAGCCATAGGCAGCGGCTACAGGCAAAAGCAGAAACAACAACTCCAGCATAGAAAGTTATTCCTTCGCCGCTGACGAGTGCGGCACTACAGCCACGTCAGTCGCGGGTGAAAGCTGGTTTTCCAGTCGCTTTATTTTACGTTCAGCGCGCGCCAGGGAAACACGAACTCGCAGCCAGAACAGGCCACAAATCAACCAACCGATAGCAAACCCCGCAGCAAACAATACCGCCAGCAATGTGGAAATACGGTACTCCCCTTGCGCTAACAGATAATTAAACGTCACCTGTTGATCGTTCTGCGCACCCAACGTGACCGAAATCACGAAGATCGCTAACACCAGTAAGAAAATGAGTAAATATTTCACATTACTTCCCGTTATGTGGTTAGAGCGAATAAATTATGGTCAACTTACCGCAATAGCCCTTTAAAGTACCATTTTCGCGCCGTCTGCGAAATGGCATCCACGCGCATTGTTGATGATTTAAGGGCTAAATTCGGAAAATCAACCAGCGTTAACTTTCTTGTTCTCGTTGCGCTATTTCGCGATTTTCTTCCGCAGGTGGTGTTAATGGCCCACAAATTCGTTGCGCAAGCCACGTTGCCACCGCCACCAGCGCCCACGAAATCAATGTAGCTACTACCAGATCGCGTGGCCAATGCATCCCGAGCAGCAGGCGGCTTCCCATGACTCCCGTTGCCCAGAGCAGCAAGATAGCAATGGTTAACGTTCGCCGACGCGGCCACAGCAAACCAACGGCCAGCAGTGCCCAACTGGCAGCAAACATCGTGTGACCGGAAGGAAAGGCAAACCCCGTCTCTTTCTGCCAGTGTGAACGCAAATATTGTGGGATATTTTTCTCTTCAGCCAACTGTTCTTTCACTAGATTTCCGCGTTCTGCTCGCTTTAAAGTGTAGAACTCATCAACCGGAATATGATGTGTTTTTTCCAGCCAGATAACAAAAGGTCGTGGTTCCTGGACTTTGTCTTTGATCCAGGATTTAACGCCTTGTCCCACAAGGATTGCGGCCGCCAGAATGGCAAATAATACAAAGGCAGCCTTAATGCGAAAACGCAGACACCAGAGAAACCAGCCGAATAAAATCAAATGTGTAATGACGCCCCAGGGCTGGGTGACAGTTTCAGTAACCCAAAAAGCCGCTTTTAGTAGCCAACTTTGTTCTCCAGGTTGCCAACGCCAGCCAGAAATCCATACGGCTACTGGCATGACAAGCAATAGTGCAGCTCCCACTGCGGTACGTCTGGCAATCGAACGCATGGCCTCTCCTTTTTGATAAGTCCCACAATCATAACTGAAAACGCCAGTTCCAGGAAAAATTGACAGATTTGTGCCATTCCGTGAACGATCGACGCGTCGTGATTAGGTGAACCCCTTCTCGTTATGGCAAAATAAGCCAATACAGAACCAGCATTATCTGGAGAATTTCATGCAGCTTAAACGTGTGGCAGAAGCCAAACTGCCAACCCCATGGGGCGATTTCCTGATGGTGGGATTTGAAGAACTGGCAACCGGACACGATCATGTCGCGCTAGTCTATGGCGATATTTCCGGGCATACCCCGGTACTTGCGCGCGTCCATTCCGAATGTCTGACCGGTGACGCCCTGTTCAGCTTGCGCTGCGATTGTGGCTTCCAGCTCGAAGCGGCATTGACGCAAATTGCCGAGGAAGGCCGTGGTATTTTGCTGTATCACCGTCAGGAAGGTCGTAACATTGGTCTGCTGAATAAAATCCGCGCTTACGCACTGCAGGATCAAGGTTACGATACCGTAGAGGCTAACCACCAGTTAGGCTTCGCCGCTGATGAGCGCGACTTCACTCTTTGCGCTGATATGTTCAAACTCCTTGGCGTCAATGAAGTCCGCTTGTTAACCAATAACCCGAAAAAAGTCGAAATTCTGACCGAAGCAGGGATTAATATTGTTGAACGCGTACCATTGATTGTAGGTCGTAACCCCAATAACGAACATTATCTCGATACCAAAGCCGAGAAAATGGGTCATTTGCTGAACAAATAACCCTCTCGCATTGTGGAATTAATTTGCTTGCCGGAAGCAAAATAACCGGCAAGCAAATACTTGTTACTTCAGCATATTACGAATGACATAATGCAAAATGCCGTCGTTCTGGTAGTAGGTCAACTCCGTCGCGGTGTCGATACGACAACGGCAGGGTACGACTTCCTGGCTACCATCCGCGCGCGTAAGCGTCACCGGAACCGTCGCGCCGGGTTGTAGATTTTGCAGGTCGCCAATATCAATCTTCTCTTCCCCGGTTAGCCCTAACGTTTTACGCGTCACGCCTTGCGGAAATTCCAGCGGCAAGATGCCCATGCCAATTAAATTCGAACGGTGAATTCGTTCAAACGATTCGGCAATCACCACACGAATACCAAGCAGACGCGGACCTTTTGCCGTCCAGTCACGGCTGGAGCCTGATCCATACTCTTTCCCGGCAATCACCGCCAGCGGCGTTTGCTCCTGCTTATAGCGCATCGCGGCATCATAGATAGAGACAACATCGCTGTCAGGTAAATGCCGCGTCATCCCCCCTTCAACGCCAGGCACCATTTCATTACGGATGCGAATATTGGCGAAGGTGCCGCGCATCATCACTTCATGGTTACCACGCCGCGAACCGTAGGAGTTAAAGTCTTTTCGCTCAACACCCCGACCTTGTAGATATCGACCCGCCGGGCTGTCGGGCTTAATACTGCCCGCCGGAGAGATATGGTCAGTGGTGACTGAATCCCCCAGCATTGCGAGGATCCGCGCACCGTGAATATCTTCCACAGGTGCTGGTGTTGCCTGCATTTCATCAAAGAAAGGCGATAAGCGAATATAGGTTGAATCCTCCTGCCAACCGTAGGTATCGGATCGTGTGACGTTAATTTCCTTCCACTCTGCTGTGCCTTCAAAAACTTCTGCGTACTCTTTACGGAACATTTCTGTGGAGACTTGTTCTACCGCACGGGCAATTTCCTGTGCCGATGGCCAGATATCTTTCAGATAAACCGGGTCGCCTTTACGATCATGACCAATAGGCTCAGCAGCCAGGTTGATATTCATATTTCCCGCCAGCGCATAGGCAACCACCAGCGGCGGCGAGGCCAGCCAGTTAGTTTTAACCAGCGGATGGATACGGCCTTCAAAGTTACGGTTGCCGGACAGCACCGCACCGACGGTTAAATCGCCTTTTTTGATTGCCGTTTCGATAGGATCGGGCAGCGGCCCAGAGTTACCAATACAGGTGGTACAACCGTATCCCACAAGGTTAAACCCCAGTTCGTCGAGATACGGTGTCAGTTTCGCTTTTGCCAGATAATCAGAAACGACTTTCGAACCCGGTGCCAGCGACGCTTTGACCCACGGTTGCCGCTTGAGGCCCAGAGTTACGGCTTTTTTCGCCAGCAAGCCTGCGGCCATCAGCACACTTGGGTTAGAGGTGTTGGTGCACGAGGTTATCGCAGCAATGACCACAGCGCCATCAGGTAACTGATACTGATGTCCGTTCATAACATAATCGACCGGCTGGCGATCTTTATGCGTGGCATTCACTTCCAGTTCGTTACTGGCGGCAAATGCTTTTGGTACATCGGGCAGTGCAACGCGATCCTGTGGGCGTTTTGGCCCTGCCAGGCTCGCTTCAACGTCATTCATATCCAGTTCTAACGTACTGGTAAAAATCGGTTCATCGCCCGGGTTACGCCACATGCCCTGCGCTTTGGCATATTTTTCGACCAACTCAACCTGATCTTCGCTGCGCCCGCTTAAACGCATGTAATCGAGGGTTACAGCATCGATTGGGAAGAAGCCACAGGTGGCACCATATTCTGGCGACATATTGGCAATGGTGGCGCGATCCGCCAGCGGTAGTGAATCCAGACCATCACCATAAAATTCGACGAATTTCCCCACCACGCCATGTTTGCGCAGCATTTGGGTAACAGTGAGAACCAGGTCTGTGGCGGTAATACCTTCACGTAATTTACCGGTAAGTTTAAAGCCCACTACGTCCGGGATAAGCATGGAAACCGGCTGGCCTAACATTGCGGCTTCTGCTTCGATCCCACCCACGCCCCACCCCAGCACGCCAAGGCCGTTGATCATAGTGGTGTGCGAGTCAGTACCAACGAGTGTATCCGGATAAGCAATCCATTCACCGTCCTGCAATTCACTCCACACTGCTTTGCCGAGATATTCGAGGTTAACCTGATGGCAAATGCCTGTGCCTGGCGGCACGACGCTAAACCGACTGAACGCTTGCTTTCCCCATTTCAGGAACACATAACGTTCGTGGTTGCGCTCCATTTCCAGGCGTACGTTTTCTTCAAATGCCTCATCATCACCAAAACGATCGACGGTCACCGAGTGGTCAATGACCAGGTCGACCGGTGAGAGCGGGTTAACCTTTGCAGTATCGCCGCCGAGGCGTTTAACCGCTTCGCGCATTGCCGCCAGATCAACAACGGCAGGTACGCCGGTAAAGTCCTACATCAGCACCCTTGCCGGGCGGTAGGCAATTTCACGGTCAGCATGGGCATTTTTCAGCCATCCTGCCAGCGCGTGGATATCCTCTTCGGTAACCGAGTTACCATCCTGCCAGCGCAGCAGGTTTTCGAGCAAAACTTTGAGTGACTTGGGTAGACGGGTGATATCGCCCAGTGATTTAGCAGCAAGCGGCAGGCTGTAGTAGTGGTAAGTTTTATCTTTGGCCTGCAACGTGTCCTTACTGGCTTCTCGTAGGGTTGACGACATAGCTCCTCCTTAATGACAGGGTTGCGAAGCCCTGATTCTCTTCAGGGTGAATATTAAAGATAACACAAACATCGCGTAACGATTTGATAACAACCCAAATTGATAAAAGAGGAGAAACCTTGTGGCAAAGCAAATGACAACCCCGCCGCAGCGGGGTCAAGGATCAGTGAGTAATGATCCAGAGGAGTTCGGCCCAGAAGAGCATCGACAGAGAAAACGCGCCCATCCAGGACCAATATTTCATATTTGTGTTGATCATAGGCTACACCCTTAACGGTTATTATTTTGTGTTGAGATAACTCAAGCTGTTATTGCTGCGGTGTATTAAAAGCCCTTTAATTCATTAAAAATGGGTAATAAGAATGATGATAATTATTGTTTCGGCTGATCATCTTCAGCAAACAGTTCTATAAAGGCTTGCTGCTGCGATGTTAGTTGCCAGTCATCTGGAATAACGACGGAACATTCCCGTTTCGTTTCTGTTTCATTGTCACTATGCTGGCATAATGGTGACGACTCCAGTTGCTCCTGACCGACCATAGTTATCCCCACACTTTCCAAATCAGCAGTGCGACAACCACCCAGAAAAGTGCAGAACCAAGAAAAACCGCCAGCCAGGCTTTACGTTTTAATTCAGGATCGCGGCGGGGTTCCTGATTTCCAGAAGGCATTGCTAACCTCATATAATCGCCATCACTTATCAGCAAGACGTTGAACGATTGGTGTAATTAATCATACGATGAGACAAATCCTAAAGAAACTTTAGTCAAAAATCCAGCGAATTTACGAATCGTCTCCAGTGAATAATTCAATCTTTTGACCTGAAATAGATATTTGAAAACTGGAATTTGCGAGGCGGGTAATTAGACACTACTTTACAGGTAATTTACCCTATAAATATGAGGGATAAAAATATTGTGCACGGTATAAAAATAAGTAACAAAAGAGAATATATTCCGGCACCTTCGCTACATAAAAGGTGCGAAAATAACGCAAGAAATTATTTTTCCGGCAGTTTTATATCTTTAAACATGACCTCAATTTCTTCATTAGAGCGCAATGCGACAGCCGCATCAACGACATCACGCGTTAAATGCGGTGCAAAACGCTGAATGAAATCATACATATAACTGCGCAAAAAAGTACTACGGCGAAAACCAATTTTGGTTGTACTGTGGCTGAAGATATCGTGAGCATCAACGCGCACAAGGTCCGGATCGGCGACCGGATCCACCGCCATGCTGGCAATGACCCCTACCCCCAGCCCTAACCGGACGTAAGTTTTAATGACGTCAGCATCCGTTGCCGTGAAAACGATACGCGGCGTTAACCCTGCGCGGTTAAAGGCAGTATCCAGTTCTGAACGTCCGGTAAAGCCGAAGGTATATGTCACCAACGGATATTGCGCCAGTTCTTCAATGGTAATGGCTTTTTTGCCTGCCAGCGGGTGATCCGGAGTGACTACAATAGCCCGATTCCAGTGGTAGCACGGTAACATCACTAAATCTTCATACAGATGCAGCGCTTCTGTGGCGATAGCGAAATCGGCATTGCCTTTAGAGACGGCATCAGCAATTTGTGTCGGCGAGCCCTGGTGCATATGCAAAGAAACGCGAGGATAACGCTCAATAAAGCCTTTGATGACGTTTGGTAATGCGTAGCGTGCCTGGGTATGCGTGGTGGCGATATACAGTGAGCCTTTATCCGGCCAGGTGTGCTCTCCGGCAACCGATTTTATGGCATCGACTTTCGACAGGACTTCGCGAGCGATACGAATTATTTCTTGCCCTGCTGGCGTTACCTGCGTCAGGTGCTTGCCGCTTCGGGAAAAAATTTGAATGCCTAGCTCGTCTTCCAGCATTCTGACTTGTTTACTGATCCCGGGTTGTGATGTGTAAAGTCCTTCCGCTGTTGATGAGACATTCAGGTTATGATTGACCACCTCAACAATATAGCGAAGTTGTTGTAATTTCATGTTAAACCATCCACTTAGACGCCATCAGAACATCGTTTTTTCGTCACACCTGGCGGGTGACTAATACGATTTAATAATAAAAAAGGTGCTAACTATAACCACTATATCATTTATAGCCTTAGTGTATAGGTGTGAAGAAAAAATAATATGCAATAAAAAAGGGCCGCTTTCGCGACCCTGGTAATGCTGCCAACTTACTGATTTAGTGTATGATGGTGATTTTAAGGTGCTTGCGTGGCTTCCATTTCCATCAGATGTCCTTCCTGCTCCGCTACTGAAGGCGTGGTGCGTAACGGCAAAAGCACTGCCGGACATCAGCGCTATCTCTGCTCTCATTGCCGTAAAACATGGCAACTACAGTTCACTTACACCGCCTCTCAGCCCGGTACGCACCAGAAA
>NZ_MIIV01000017.1:0-13610 GCF_001743015.1 Shigella sp. FC1567 | reverse complement strand
CACGCCGTTCTTGCCTGTGGAGAGATGGTGCAGTCAGGCCGCCCGTTGAAGCAGGAACCCACCGAAATGATTCAGGCGACAGCCTGAACGTAGCAGGGATCCTCGTCCTTCAGGGCGTGGAGGATGTCAATTTGCGCTATGATACCCATCTGACCTCCTTGTAGCGGATGGCAAAAGCATATCAGGAAACGGGCGGACGAAATTCTTAAAAAAAACCGCTAAAGATAGAGCGTTAGTGAAATTGCAAAGGAGCAACAATGAAAATTTCCCGCCTTGGAGAAGCGCCCGATTACCGCTTCTCGCTGGCTAATGAGCGTACTTTTCTGGCGTGGATCCGTACCGCACTAGGATTTCTGGCGGCGGGGGTTGGGCTTGATCAACTTGCGCCAGATTTCGCCACGCCCGTCATTCGTGAACTGCTGGCGTTGTTGTTGTGTCTGTTTTCCGGCGGGTTAGCAATGTATGGCTACCTGCGCTGGTTACGCAATGAAAAAGCGATGCGTCTGAAAGAGGACCTGCCCTACACCAACAGCTTATTAATCATTAGCTTAATATTGATGGTCGTGGCGGTGATCGTTATGGGACTGGTGTTGTATGCCGGATAGCCGCAAAGCCAGACGCATTGCCGACCCAGGACTGCAGCCGGAGCGCACATCACTGGCGTGGTTTCGTACCATGCTGGGCTACGGCGCGTTGATGGCGTTGGCTATCAAACACAACTGGCACCAGGCGGGCATGTTATTCTGGATTTCGATTGGCATTCTCGCCATCGTGGCGCTGATCCTCTGGCACTACACCCGTAATCGCAATTTAATGGATGTCACGAATAGCGATTTTTCCCAATTTCACGTAGTCCGTGACAAATTTTTGATCTCCCTCGCGGTGTTATCTCTCGCAATACTGTTTGCTGTAACGCATATACATCAACTTATCGTATTTATTGAGAGAGTCGCATGACAGGAAGTCAGGTCATTGATGCTGAAGAGGACAGGCATAAACTGGTTGTAGAGTACAAGGATGCTCTGCAACCTGCCGATTTTTATCACAATTTCAAACAGCGGGGCATCCGCTCCGTACAGCTCATTCCCTATCTTGAATTTGATGACCGGGGCGATCTGACGGCCGCTTCGGTGACAGCAGAGCTGTGGGGGAAATTTTTAATTGCCCTGTTCGAGTGTTGGGTGCGGGCAGATATCAGTCGTATCTCGATTGAGCTTTTTGACGCCACCTTACAAAAATGGTGTGGCGGCGAAAACCCGCAACCGCGCCGTGACTGCCAGGCGTGCGACTGGCATCGCCTGTGCCCGCACGCTCGGCAGGAGACGCCAGACAGCGTGCTTTGTGCGGGCTATCAGGCGTTTTATTCTTACTCCGCACCGCATATGCGGGTGATGCGTGATCTGATAAAGCAGCATCGTTCTCCCATGGAGCTGATGACGATGCTGCGGTGACGTGCGCTTAAACGGCTGCCCCTGATGCGACATCAGCGTCGCCAGCGGCAGCCAGCACAGCACGATCAACAATCCCATTAAGGTCATCAATAACCCCAGGCTACCCTGACCGGTTTGCGGCAACATCGCAGAGAGCGACGCCAGCACGCCGGAACCAATGTTTTGCAGACCGCCGACCAGCGCGCCAGCCGTGCCCGCCAGGAAGAGGAACGGCTCCATCGCGCGCTGGTCGCCAGCGGAAACAGCATCCCGGCACCGAAAAAGAACAGCGCGGCGGGAACGAGCAGCGTCCAGACATTCATCACGCCAAACCAGTCGGGGATCCACATCAGCAAGCCAGCCAGCAGGCAGCAGATAACCGACTGCCACATTAACGTGGAGAAGCGTTTATTGGGACGTCCGGCAAACCATGCGCCAAAAAACGCTGCCGGAATCGGCAGAATAAACAAAATACTGACCGTCATACTGCTCAGCCCTAACACCGCGCCCATCAGCACGCCGGAGCAGGCTTCAAAGGCGGCAATCCCGGCCAGACCGCCAATCAGCATCAGCAAATAACAGTTAAAACCGCTGTTACCGAAAAGCGTTTTATAACTGGTAAGCAGGCGCGTGCGCGGTGCATCGACCGGACGCGTTTCCGGCATCCAGCGGGCCATACTGAAGGTCACACCAACACAAAGAACCAACAAAAAGAGATAACAGGCGCGCCAGTTCCACATCGTATCCAGCAGACCGCCGATTAGCGGTGCGAGCAACGGACTGACGAGAATCCCCATGTTTAACAGGCTGTTAGCATGGCGCAACTGTGTCCGTTCATATAAATCTCGCGGCAAAGTACGCGCCATTACGCCGCCAACGCCGGTGCCCATCCCCTGCATCGCGCTGGCGGCAATCAATACCGTCAAACTGGAGGTCGTGACCGCGACCAGCGTTGCCAGCATAAAAATGGACATTCCGACGAGGATCACCGGTCGGCGACCCACACGGTCGGAAATCGGGCCATAAAACAGCTGTGAGACACCGTAAGTCAGCAGATAAGCGCCCATTACGCTCTGCACCGCCCCTTCACGGACGTTGAGATCGCGCGCCATATCGGCAATAGCTGGAATATAAATGGTTTGCGCCATCTGACCGACGGCCACGAGTAATACCAACATCAATAACAAATTGACGTTTCTTTGCCTTTTCATTATCACGGATGCTTTTATAAAAATAATTAGAATAAGTCACTACGCATTCCCATAAATGCGGGAGAGGAATCTATCACATTGATGAATGTTAGCCAGATATACGCCAGGAATGGGGAATTGTTTAGCGGCAGAATATGTAAACAAAAGCGGCAATAAATGTTGCCGGGAGGGATTACGTGCGAACTGTAACCCTCTCCCCAAAGGGGCGAGGGGGAAACCACCGTTCCCTTTCAGAAAATGAGCTAAACATTGCACGGGACGGTCCCCTCGCCCCTTTGGGGAGAGGGCTAGGGTGAGGGGCACAGGCAGCGCAGGTGCAAACATTCTGCTGGTAGAAGAAGCCCCCAACTCCAACCCGCACGCTAAATATAAAAGGGGAGCGGTTACCCGCTCCCCTTTGGTGCGACTTGAATCTGAATTACTTCAGGTATTTCAGAACAGCATCAAGCAGTTGCAGTGCTGCAACAATGAGTTTGAGGATAAGAATGGCGATATCCACCAGGCTCATACGCGTCTCCTGTGGTTCAGGAGCACTGCCAGCTGACGTACCTTTCCGCTGCCTGTTGCCAGCTGTTGTGCACGCGGTATCTCAAGGAGAAACGTTGTGCTTGTTGACATAACACAGTGTGCTCACGCGGGGTTAAGGCGCTGACGGCACCACCCGTTTCAGCCAGGACTTAGTGCGCCGGGTAACGATGCGGCCCCCGCATAATACATTGCGTACAGTGATATTATAGAAGTTTACTGTATAAATAAACAGTGATATTTGGACAAAACGCAAACTGTGATCGATACTCAACTATGCCCTAAATACGTCAAAATTCGTGCCGAAATTGCGCGTTCTGCGCGGAACACGTATACTTTCAGTGTTGACATAATACAGTGTGCTTTGCGGTTACCAGCTGCAGGCGGCTGATGAAACCTCGCTCCGGCGGGGTTTTTTGTTACCTGCAATTCAGTACAAAACGTGATCAGCCCCTCAATTTTCCCTTGCTGAAAAATTTTCCATTGTCTCCCCTGTAAAGCTGTGCTTGTATAAATATTGTTAAACACAAAACCAACAAGGTCCCCAATGACTACTTCCATGTTCAACGCAAAACTACTACCAACTGCGCTATCCGCCGCAGTGGTCGTCGTGCGTGTGGTGGTGGTCGTCGGCAATGCGCCGTAGGGACTGGAACAACACACGATTCCAAAACCCCGCCGGCGCAAACCGGGCGGGGTTTTTCGTTTAAGCACCTCCCGGAAAGTCGGCCCAGAAGAAAAGGACTGGAGCATGGCAAGTTCGGGCACAACATCGACGCGTAAGCGCTTTACCGGCGCAGAATTTATCGTTCATTTCCTGGAACAGCAGGGCATTAAGATTGTGACGGGCATTCCGGGCGGTTCTATCCTGCCTGTTTACGATGCCTTAAGCCAAAGCACGCAAATCCGCCATATTCTGGCCCGTCATGAACAGGGCGCGGGATTTATCGCTCAGGGGATGGCGCGCACCGACGGTAAACCGGCGGTCTGTATGGCCTGTAGCGGACCGGGTGCGACTAACCTGGTGACCGCCATTGCCGATGCGCGGCTGGACTCCATCCCGCTGATTTGCATCACCGGTCAGGTTCCCGCCTCGATGATCGGCACCGACGCCTTCCAGGAAGTGGACACCTACGGCATCTCTATCCCCATCACCAAACACAACTATCTGGTCAGACATATCGAAGAACTCCCGCAGGTCATGAGCGATGCCTTCCGCATTGCGCAATCAGGCCGCCCAGGCCCGGTGTGGATAGACATTCCTAAGGATGTGCAAACGGCAGTTTTTGAGATTGAAACACAGCCCGCTATGGCAGAAAAAGCCGCCGCCCCCGCCTTTAGTGAAGAAAGCATTCGTGACGCAGCGGCGATGATTAACGCTGCCAAACGCCCGGTGCTTTATCTGGGCGGCGGTGTGATCAATGCGCCCGCACGGGTGCGTGAACTGGCGGAGAAAGCGCAACTGCCTACCACCATGACTTTAATGGCGCTGGGCATGTTGCCAAAAGCGCATCCGTTGTCGCTGGGTATGCTGGGGATGCACGGCGTGCGCAGCACCAACTATATTTTGCAGGAGGCGGATTTGTTGATAGTGCTCGGTGCGCGTTTTGATGACCGGGCGATTGGCAAAACCGAGCAGTTCTGTCCGAATGCCAAAATTATTCATGTCGATATCGATCGCGCAGAGCTGGGTAAAATCAAGCAGCCGCATGTGGCGATTCAGGCGGATGTTGATGACGTGCTGGCGCAATTGATCCCGCAGGTGGAAGCGCAACCGCGTGCAGAGTGGCACCAGTTGGTAGCGGATTTGCAGCGCGAATTCCCGTGTCCAATCCCGAAAGCGTGCGATCCATTAAGCCATTACGGCCTGATCAACGCCGTTGCCGCCTGTGTCGATGACAATGCGATTATCACCACCGATGTGGGTCAGCATCAGATGTGGACCGCGCAAGCTTATCCGCTCAATCGCCCACGCCAGTGGCTGACCTCCGGTGGGCTGGGCACGATGGGTTTTGGCCTGCCTGCGGCGATTGGCGCGGCGCTGGCGAACCCGGATCGCAAAGTGTTGTGTTTCTCCGGCGACGGCAGCCTGATGATGAATATTCAGGAGATGGCGACCGCCAGTGAAAATCAGCTGGATGTCAAAATCATTCTGATGAACAACGAAGCGCTGGGGCTGGTGCATCAGCAACAGAGTCTGTTCTACGAGCAAGGCGTTTTTGCCGCCACCTATCCGGGCAAAATCAACTTTATGCAGATTGCCGCCGGATTCGGCCTCGAAACCTGTGATTTGAATAACGAAGCCGATCCGCAGGCTGCATTGCAGGAAATCATCAATCGCCCTGGCCCGGCGCTGATCCATGTGCGCATTGATGCCGAAGAAAAAGTTTACCCGATGGTGCCGCCAGGTGCGGCGAATACTGAAATGGTGGGGGAATAAGCCATGCAAAACACAACTCATAACAACGTAATTCTGGAGCTCACCGTTCGCAACCATCCGGGCGTAATGACCCACGTTTGTGGCCTTTTTGCCCGCCGCGCTTTTAACGTTGAAGGCATTCTTTGTCTGCCGATTCAGGACAGCGACAAAAGCCATATCTGGCTACTGGTCAATGACGACCAGCGTCTGGAGCAGATGATAAGCCAAATCGATAAGCTGGAAGATGTTGTGAAAGTGCAGCGTAATCAGTCCGATCCGACGATGTTTAACAAGATCGCGGTGTTTTTTCAGTAACCGCTCAAGGCTTGAACAACATCGCGCTTATCGTTAAGGTAAGCGCGTTTTTTTTACCCGCCAGGACAAGACCATGATCACCGTTGCCCTTATAGACGATCACCTCATCGTCCGCTCCGGCTTTGCGCAGCTGCTGGGGCTGGAACCTGATTTGCAGGTAGTTGCCGAGTTTGGTTCGGGGCGCGAGGCGCTGGCGGGGCTGCCGGGGCGCGGTGTGCAGGTGTGTATTTGCGATATCTCCATGCCCGATATCTCCGGTCTGGAGCTGCTAAGCCAGCTGCCGAAAGGTATGGCGACGATTATGCTCTCCGTTCACGACAGTCCTGCGCTGGTTGAGCAGGCGCTTAACGCGGGGGCACGCGGCTTTCTTTCCAAACGCTGTAGCCCGGATGAACTCATTGCTGCGGTGCATACGGTTGCCACGGGCGGCTGTTATCTGACGCCGGATATTGCCATTAAACTGGCATCCGGTCGTCAGGACCCGCTAACCAAACGTGAACGCCAGGTGGCGGAAAAACTGGCGCAAGGAATGGCGGTGAAAGAGATTGCCGCCGAACTGGGCTTGTCACCGAAAACGGTACACGTCCATCGCGCCAATCTGATGGAAAAACTGGGCGTCAGTAACGACGTAGAGCTGGCGCGCCGCATGTTTGATGGCTGGTGATGAAGACGTTGTTCTCCCGCTTAATTACCGTTATTGCCTGCTTTTTTATCTTCTCTGCCGCATGGTTTTGCCTGTGGAGTATCAGCCTGCATCTGGTTGAGCGCCCTGATATGGCGGTGCTGTTATTTCCGTTTGGTCTGCGTCTGGGGCTAATGCTGCAATGCCCGCGCGGATACTGGCCGGTGCTGCTGGGCGCGGAGTGGCTGCTGATTTACTGGCTAACGCAGGCGGTCGGTTTAACCCATTTTCCGTTATTGATGATCGGTAGTTTACTGACGTTACTGCCCGTAGCGCTGATCTCGCGCTATCGCCATCAGCGTGACTGGCGCACCTTGCTGTTACAGGGGGCGGCGTTAACGGCGGCGGCGTTGTTGCAGTCGCTGCCCTGGCTTTGGCACGGCAAAGAGTCGTGGAATGCGCTGTTGCTGACTTTAACTGGCGGCCTGACGCTGGCCCCGATATGTCTGGTGTTCTGGCACTATCTCGCCAATAACACCTGGCTGCCGCTCGGCCCGTCACTGGTTTCTCAGCCAATCAACTGGCGCGGGCGACATCTGGTCTGGTACTTGCTGCTGTTTGTTATCAGTCTCTGGCTCCAGTTGGGATTGCCGGACGAACTGTCGCGCTTTACGCCATTCTGTCTGGCGCTGCCGATTATCGCGCTGGCCTGGCACTATGGTTGGCAAGGGGCGCTGATTGCGACGTTGATGAACGCCATCGCGCTGATCGCCAGTCAAACCTGGCGCGATCATCCGGTGGATTTATTGCTCTCGCTGCTGGTGCAAAGTCTGACAGGGTTGTTGCTTGGCGCTGGCATCCAGCGGTTGCGTGAACTTAACCAGTCGCTGCAAAAGGAACTGGCGCGCAATCAGCATCTGGCTGAACGGTTGCTGGAAACCGAAGAGAGCGTGCGCCGTGATGTGGCGCGTGAGCTGCATGATGATATCGGTCAGACCATCACTGCTATTCGTACTCAGGCGGGCATTGTTCAGCGGCTGGCGGCAGATAACGCCAGCGTGAAGCAGAGCGGGCAGCTCATCGAACAACTATCGCTGGGCGTTTACGACGCGGTGCGCCGTTTGTTGGGTCGGTTACGTCCGCGCCAGTTGGATGATCTCACCCTGGAGCAGGCCATCCGCTCACTGATGCGGGAAATGGAGCTGGAAGGGCGCGGTATTGTCAGCCATCTCGAATGGCGAATCGATGAATCAGCGTTAAGCGAAAACCAGCGCGTAACGCTGTTTCGTGTCTGCCAGGAAGGGCTGAACAACATTGTGAAACATGCTGATGCCAGCGCGGTCACCCTGCAAGGCTGGCAGCAGGATGAACGGTTGATGCTGGTTATTGAAGACGATGGCAGCGGTTTGCCGCCGGGTTCCGGGCAACAAGGTTTTGGCCTCACCGGAATGCGCGAGCGCGTAACGGCGCTGGGTGGCACATTACACATTTCCTGTCTGCACGGCACGCGTGTCAGCGTTTCTCTACCTCAACGCTATGTCTAAGGTTTGATGATGTTGCCGTTTCTGAAAGCGCCTGCCGATGCGCCATTAATGACTGATAAATATGAAATTGATGCCCGCTATCGCTACTGGCGTCGGCATATTCTGCTGACCATCTGGCTGGGTTACGCGCTGTTTTACTTCACGCGGAAAAGTTTTAACGCCGCCGTACCAGAAATCCTTGCTAACGGCGTGCTCAGCCGTAGCGATATCGGCCTGTTAGCGACCCTGTTTTACATTACCTATGGCGTGTCGAAGTTTGTCTCCGGCATTGTCAGCGATCGCTCAAATGCCCGTTATTTTATGGGGATAGGGCTTATCGCCACGGGCATTATCAACATTCTGTTTGGCTTCTCGACGTCGCTATGGGCGTTTGCAGTACTCTGGGTGCTGAACGCCTTTTTCCAGGGCTGGGGTTCACCGGTGTGTGCGCGTCTGTTAACGGCCTGGTATTCACGTACCGAGCGCGGTGGTTGGTGGGCATTATGGAACACGGCGCATAACGTCGGCGGCGCACTCATTCCCATTGTGATGGCAGCGGCTGCACTACATTACGGCTGGCGTGCCGGGATGATGATTGCTGGTTGTATGGCGATCGTCGTGGGAATTTTTCTCTGCTGGCGGCTGCGCGATCGCCCGCAGGCGTTAGGTTTACCGGCGGTCGGTGAATGGCGACACGACGCGCTGGAGATAGCTCAACAACAAGAAGGGGCAGGGCTGACGCGTAAAGAGATCCTCACCAAATATGTGTTGCTGAATCCGTATATCTGGCTGCTTTCGTTTTGCTATGTGCTGGTCTATGTGGTCCGGGCGGCGATCAACGACTGGGGCAATTTGTATATGTCCGAGACGCTGGGCGTCGATCTGGTCACGGCGAATACGGCAGTGACGATGTTTGAACTGGGTGGATTTATCGGTGCGCTGGTAGCGGGTTGGGGCTCGGACAAATTGTTTAACGGCAACCGAGGGCCGATGAATTTGATTTTCGCCGCCGGAATTTTGCTTTCAGTCGGCTCCCTGTGGCTGATGCCATTTGCCAGCTACGTGATGCAGGCAACCTGCTTCTTCACCATTGGTTTTTTTGTCTTTGGCCCACAGATGTTAATCGGTATGGCGGCGGCAGAGTGTTCCCACAAAGAGGCGGCAGGGGCGGCGACGGGGTTTGTCGGCTTGTTTGCTTATCTGGGGGCGTCGCTTGCTGGTTGGCCGCTGGCGAAAGTACTCGATACCTGGCACTGGAGCGGATTTTTTGTGGTTATCTCTATCGCCGCCGGGATTTCCGCACTGCTGTTACTGCCCTTTTTGAACGCCCAGACACCGCGCGAAGCGTGATGCATCTCACCTTTTCACTTCATATCCGGCAAAACTAAGAAATTTTCCAGGTTTTGCCTGGACGCTATCTCAGGCCTGATTTGCTGCTGATTTTTACAATGCATGCCTCACGCAGGTATTCATTTCAGGAGTAACCCATGCTGGCTTTCCTAAACCAGGTTCGCAAGCCGACCCTGGACCTTCCGCTCGAAGTGCGGCGCAAAATGTGGTTCAAACCGTTCATGCAATCCTACCTGGTGGTCTTTATCGGCTACCTGACGATGTACCTGATTCGCAAGAACTTTAACATCGCGCAGAACGATATGATTTCGACCTACGGGTTGAGCATGACGCAGCTGGGGATGATCGGCCTGGGTTTCTCCATCACTTATGGCGTGGGTAAAACGTTGGTTTCATACTACGCCGACGGCAAAAACACCAAACAATTCCTGCCGTTCATGCTGATCCTGTCTGCCATTTGTATGCTGGGCTTCAGTGCCAGTATGGGCAGCGGCTCGGTTAGCCTGTTCCTGATGATTGCCTTCTACGCCTTAAGCGGCTTTTTCCAGAGTACCGGCGGTTCGTGCAGTTACTCCACCATCACCAAATGGACGCCGCGTCGTAAACGCGGGACATTCCTCGGTTTCTGGAATATTTCTCACAACCTTGGCGGTGCAGGCGCAGCAGGTGTGGCGCTGTTCGGGGCAAATTACCTGTTCGATGGCCATGTCATCGGCATGTTTATCTTCCCGTCGATTATCGCGCTGATTGTCGGTTTTATCGGCCTGCGTTACGGCAGCGACTCCCCAGAATCTTATGGCCTCGGCAAAGCTGAAGAACTGTTCGGCGAGGAGATCAGCGAAGAGGACAAAGAGACAGAATCTACCGATATGACCAAGTGGCAGATCTTTGTTGAGTATGTGCTGAAAAACAAAGTGATCTGGCTGCTGTGCTTCGCCAACATTTTCCTCTATGTGGTACGTATTGGTATCGACCAGTGGTCAACCGTATACGCGTTCCAGGAACTGAAACTCTCTAAAGCGGTGGCGATTCAGGGCTTTACGCTGTTTGAAGCTGGTGCGCTGGTCGGTACGCTGCTGTGGGGCTGGCTCTCTGACCTGGCGAACGGTCGCGTGGCCTGGTGGCCTGCATCGCGCTGGCGCTGATTATCGCCACGCTCGGTGTGTATCAACATGCCAGCAACGAATATATCTATCTGGCTTCTCTCTTTGCGTTGGGTTTCCTGGTCTTTGGCCCGCAATTGTTGATTGGTGTGGCTGCTGTTGGCTTTGTACCTAAAAAAGCGATTGGCGCTGCCGATGGTATTAAAGGCACCTTTGCTTACCTGATTGGTGACAGCTTTGCCAAGTTAGGTCTGGGAATGATTGCCGATGGGACGCCGGTATTCGGCCTTACCGGCTGGGCAGGCACCTTCGCCGCACTTGATATCGCCGCGATTGGTTGTATCTGCCTGATGGCGATAGTGGCGGTGATGGAAGAACGCAAAATCCGCCGCGAGAAAAAAATTCAGCAGTTGACAGTGGCATAAACGTAACTGGTGACTTTTGCCCGGCATGACGCCGGGCTTTTTTATTATTCCGTGACTTCCAGCGTAGTGAAGACAAACTTCTCGCCATCAAATAGCCCCTGACTGGTTAGTTTGAGCGCGGGGATCACTGGCAGAGAAAGAAACGCCATCTGAATAAACGGCTCATCGGGTAACGGACCGCATTCACGGGCGGCGGCTTTCAAGGCGTCAATTTGTTCCGCCAGCGACTGCGCCGTGTCGGTGCTCATCAGGCCGGCAATGGGCAACGGCAGATGACTTTGGACCTGGCCGTTACGTACCACGCACAGCCCGCCGCCATCCTGAATCACCTGATAGACCGCCAGCGCCATCTCTTCGGCACTGCGACCGATCACCACAATATTATGGCTGTCATGGCTGACCGTCGCAGCCAGCGCACCTTCATTCAGTCCAAAGCCGCCAAGCAAACCACAAGCCGGAGCCAGCCGTTGCCCGTAACGCTCAAGTACGGCAATAAAGCACACATCATCGCGATCAAAACCATTTTCGCTGTAGACGCTGGAGTGGGAGTGCGTAATCAATTCGTTATGGATGACGTCAATGACCCGATAGCGTTTTCCGGGCGTAAATTGCAGGGCAAAGTCGCTGGCGGAAACTGGCTGGCGGGCAATGGTGTTGCCATATGGCGGAGCGGATTGTGCCAGTCTCGCCGACTCTTCCGCCTGTAAGGTTTGCGCATCAATCGGCTCGCCTTTCACCAGTACCTGCTGCACCGTGACCTTACGCGCATCGCTCAACAGGACGATATCGGCCTGCTTGCCGGGTGCCAGTAAGTCGAGGTGATTCAGACCAAAGTGGCGCGCCGTCGACCAGCTGGCGACGCGATATGCCACATGCAGCGGCACATTGTGTTGTTCGATCAGGCGGCGAATTAAGGCATCGATGTGTCCTTCATGGGCGATCTCCCACGGGTTACGGTCATCGGTACAGAGCATGCATTGCGGGCTGTTAAATTCGTTGATCAACGGTGCCAGCGCGTTGAGATTGCGGGCAGCGGACCCTTCGCGGATCATCAACGACATGCCGAGTTGTAATTTCCGGCGTCCTTCTTCCAGCTGATAACTTTCGTGGCAGTTTTCAATACCCGCAGTAATATAGGCGTTAAGTTCTTTACCACCCAAACCCGGGCAGTGACCGTCCAGCGTCAGGTGGCGAAATGCATCCAGTTTATCGAGCAGCGCATTCTGCCCGCTAATTACGCCAGGGTAGTCCATCATTTCTGCAAGGCCGGTAACCTGCGGATGGTCCCGCCAGGCGAGCATCTGTTCAAGGGTAAAACTGGCACCGTTAACATCGCAGCCTTCCAGGGCGGGTACGCAAGAGCTGACCTGTAAGTACTGGTTTTGCCTTGCCTGTTCGGCACAGCGGGCAAACCAGGCGAATCCGGCTTCTCCCATCACGTTGACGATTTCATGAGGGTCGCAAATAACGGTCGTCAGGCCGCGCGGCAGGGTAGCGGTTTCAAAGGTGACCGGCGTCATCATGCTGGATTCAATATGCAGGTGAGCATCAATAAACCCTGGCACCGCCGTTGCGCCGCGAGCATCAATCCGCTGCAAAGCCGGAGCATCAGCGTATTCTGCGCCAACACCGGCAATGTAACGTCCTTTAATCACAATTGGGCCGGAAATTTCTCCGCCATTGATCAGGTCGAGAATAGAGACATTATCAATAATATAATCGGCAACAGCGTCGCCACGGGAAACGGCTAACAATTCCTGGTATTCAGCCCGGCTAATGTGATGAAATTTATGGTTAATGGAATTATTCATATTTTTCTCATTTTGATTTTATCAATTTGATTATTATTTATCATAAAGAAACGTCGCGAGATTATTAAAGAATATCTATTAATGTGCAATTGAAATGTGATAATTATCACTGAACCGTTGTTGTCATTTGTTTTACAAAAGCAAGGGATTAAATCTCCTCCAATGGACAAAAAAATGAATAATGACAATACCGATTACGTGAGTAATGAATCAGGGATGCTTTCGCGATTATTTAAACTACCTCAGCATGGGACCACCGTCCGCACAGAATTGATTGCGGGGATGACCACTTTTTTAACCATGGTGTACATCGTTTTTGTGAACCCGCAAATCCTCGGCGCGGCACAAATGGACCCGAAAGTGGTGTTTGTTACCACCTGTTTGATTGCCGGTATCGGCAGTATTGCGATGGGGATATTTGCTAACTTACCCGTGGCGCTGGCTCCGGCAATGGGGCTGAACGCCTTCTTTGCCTTCGTGGTCGTGGGGGCGATGGGCATCTCCTGGCAGACCGGGATGGGCGCAATATTCTGGGGCGCAGTTGGACTATTTTTGCTCACGCTGTTTCGTATCCGGTACTGGATGATCTCCAACATTCCCGGTAATGACTCCAACTTACTGATAGTGTTTTATGTTCAGATAATGCCCGATGACCTTGTCATGCAGCTCCACCGATTTTGAGAACGACAGTGACTTCCGTCCCAGCCTTGCCAGATGTTGTCTCAGATTCAGATTATGTCGCTCAATGCGCTGAGTGTAACGCTTGCTGATAACGTGCAGCTTTCCCTTCAGGCGTGATTCATACAGCGGCCAGCCATCCGTCATCCATACCACGACCTCAAAGGCCGACAGCAGGCTCAGAAGACGCTCCAGTGT
>NZ_MIIV01000016.1:0-13669 GCF_001743015.1 Shigella sp. FC1567 | reverse complement strand
ACGCCGTCTGCGTTTCTCCGGCCCTAAGACATCAATCATCTGTACTCCAATGACTAGTCTAAAAACTAGTATTAAGACTATCACTTATTTAAGTGATACTGGTTGTCTGGAGATTCAGGGGGCCAGTCTAGTTGTCGTGCTCAACGGAAAAATTAATGGCAACGCATGTATCGTCGTTCCATTATCAACCACTCGCGATCATGACAAGTTAAATCGTGGAATGCATGTTGAAATAGCCAGTAATGTTATCAATGGCCTGCAATTCTTTGATCAGCAGATTCGTTGGGCCAAAGCCGACCTGGTACAACAAGTCAGTCGAAACCGATTAAATAGAGCAAGGACTTACAGAGGGTATCTTAATCAATGTTTGCCACATGAGTTGGTTGCAGACATACAGAGGGCGGTCATCAAGTCAATCAATGCCATATTGCTCATAAATTGACAATAAAATAACCATCCCCGATAATGACTTTGTAGCCCATAGAGGCCCTAAGTTTTCTCCCCTTGAGGGACCTGCGAAGCCCGGATTTTCCGGGCTTTTGCCATATATGTACCAGCCCCTCCCTGACTGACAATTACGTTAGCATCTGCGGATCATGCTAAAATCGCCGCCTGACAATTATTCACTCAAGGCACGATCATGGCAAAAACAGCAGCAGCACTGCATATCCTTGTAAAAGAAGAGAAACTGGCTCTGGATCTTCTCGAGCAGATTAAGAACGGTGCCGATTTCGGCAAGCTGGCGAAGAAACACTCCATTTGCCCATCAGGCAAACGCGGCGGTGATTTAGGTGAATTCCGCCAGGGTCAGATGGTTCCGGCGTTCGATAAAGTTGTGTTCTCTTGTCCGGTACTGGAGCCGACCGGCCCGCTGCACACCCAGTTCGGTTACCACATCATTAAGGTGCTGTACCGTAACTAATAGCAAGGCCTTCTCCAGGAGAAGGCCTTGAGTGTTTTCTCCCTCTCCCTGTGGGAGAGGGTCGGGGTGAGGGCATCAGCGCGCACTTAACCCGCAACTGCAATACGTTTCATATCCGTCATATAGCCGCGCAGTTTCTTACCTACCTGCTCAATCGCATGGCAGCGAATCGCTTCGTTCACATCACGCAGTTGCGCGTTATCTACCGCACCTTCCGGAATAGCTTTACCCAGATCGCCCGGTTGCAGCTCTGCCATAAACGGTTTCAGCAACGGCACACAAGCGTAAGAGAACAGATAGTTACCGTACTCAGCGGTATCAGAGATAACCACGTTCATTTCGTACAGACGCTTACGGGCGATGGTGTTGGCAATCAGCGGCAGCTCGTGCAGTGATTCATAATATGCAGACTCTTCAATGATGCCGGAATCGACCATGGTTTCAAACGCCAGCTCAACGCCCGCTTTCACCATCGCGATCATCAGTACGCCTTTATCGAAGTACTCCTGCTCGCCGATTTTGCCTTCATACTGCGGCGCGGTTTCGAAGGCGGTTTTGCCGGTCTCTTCACGCCAGGTCAGCAGTTTCTTATCATCGTTGGCCCAGTCCGCCATCATACCGGAGGAGAATTCGCCGGAGATGATGTCGTCCATATGTTTCTGGAACAGGGGTGCCATGATCTCTTTCAGCTGTTCAGACAGCGCGTAAGCACGCAGTTTCGCCGGGTTAGAGAGACGGTCCATCATCAGGGTGATGCCGCCCTGCTTCAGCGCTTCGGTGATGGTTTCCCAACCGAACTGAATTAGTTTTTCTGCGTATGCCGGATCGGTGCCCTCTTCCACCAGCTTGTCGAAGCACAGCAGCGAGCCAGCCTGCAACATACCGCACAGGATGGTTTGCTCACCCATCAGGTCAGATTTCACTTCCGCAACGAAGGACGATTCCAGCACGCCCGCACGGTGACCACCGGTTGCTGCCGCCCATGCTTTAGCGATCGCCATGCCTTCGCCTTTCGGATCGTTTTCCGGGTGAACGGCAATCAGCGTCGGTACGCCGAATCCACGTTTGTACTCTTCACGCACTTCGGTGCCAGGGCATTTCGGCGCAACCATGACTACGGTGATGTCTTTACGGATCTGCTCGCCCACTTCGACGATGTTGAAACCGTGCGAGTAACCCAGCGCCGCGCCGTCTTTCATCAGTGGCTGTACGGTGCGCACTACGTCGGAGTGCTGCTTGTCTGGCGTCAGGTTAACCACCAAATCCGCCTGCGGGATCAGTTCTTCGTAAGTGCCCACTTTAAAACCGTTTTCGGTCGCTTTACGCCAGGATGCGCGCTTCTCGGCAATCGCTTCTTTACGCAGAGCGTAGGAGATATCGAGACCAGAATCACGCATGTTCAGGCCCTGGTTCAGCCCCTGTGCGCCACAGCCGACGATAACCACTTTTTTACCCTGAAGGTAGCTCGCGCCGTCGGCGAATTCGTCGCGCCCCATAAAGCGACATTTGCCCAGCTGTGCCAGCTGCTGGCGCAGGTTCAGTGTATTGAAGTAGTTAGCCATGGTGATTCCTCGTGATGTTGTGCTTCTTATTGTTCGGTTCGCGTTTGCGAGATTGAATTCACTATATGACAGGAAATTTATTGCGGAAATTGATATATTCACAACGTCACATTGCAATTTCTGCAACGTCAACATTGAGGGCTGCTCCATTGGATTTACGCGATCTGAAAACCTTCCTGCATCTGGCGGAAAGCCGCCATTTTGGCCGCAGCGCGCGGGCGATGCACGTTAGCCCATCCACGCTCTCACGGCAGATTCAGCGCCTGGAAGAAGATCTTGGTCAGCCGCTATTTGTGCGCGATAACCGCACGGTGACGCTGACTGAAGCGGGCGAAGAGCTGCGCGTTTTCGCCCAGCAAACGCTGTTGCAGTATCAGCAGTTGCGCCACACCATCGATCAGCAAGGGCCGTCGCTCTCTGGCGAATTACATATCTTCTGCTCGGTGACCGCTGCCTACAGCCATCTGCCACCGATTCTCGACCGCTTCCGCGCGGAACACCCGTCGGTGGAGATCAAACTAACCACTGGTGATGCGGCAGATGCGATGGAAAAGGTAGTCACTGGCGAAGCGGATCTGGCGATTGCCGGGAAACCGGAGACTCTGCCCGGCGCAGTGGCGTTTTCGATGCTGGAGAATCTGGCAGTAGTGCTGATTGCGCCCGCGCTGCCCTGCCCGGTGCGTAACCAGGTTTCGTCAGAGAAGCCGGACTGGTCTACAGTGCCGTTTATCATGGCCGATCAGGGACCGGTACGCCGCCGCATTGAACTGTGGTTTCGACGCAATAAAATCAGCAACCCGATGATTTACGCCACGGTTGGCGGGCATGAAGCGATGGTATCGATGGTGGCGCTCGGCTGTGGCGTGGCGCTGTTGCCGGAAGTAGTGCTGGAAAACAGCCCCGAACCGGTGCGTAACCGCGTGATGATTTTAGAGCGCAGCGATGAAAAAACGCCGTTTGAACTGGGCGTTTGTGCGCAGAAAAAGCGGCTGCATGAGCCGCTGATTGAGGCGTTCTGGAAGATTTTGCCGAACCATTAACCCGCCAAAAAGAACCTGAACGCCGGATTATTGGTTTCGTCGTGGCAATCGTAGCCCAGCTCATTTAGCCGGGTTTCGAAATCCGGTTCATGGTCGCCGAGTTCGAACGCCGCCAGTACGCGCCCGTAGTCGGTGCCATGGCTGCGATAGTGGAACAAAGAAATGTTCCAGTGCGTACCCAGCGTGTTGAGGAAGCGCAGCAGCGCGCCCGGTGATTCCGGGAATTCGAAGCTGTAGAGGCGTTCCTGCAACGGATGTGACGGACGCCCGCCGACCATATAGCGCACATGCAACTTCGCCATTTCGTCGTCGGAGAGATCCACCACGCTGTAGCCGCCGTCGTTGAGCATCTGCAAAATTTCTTTGCGCTCTTCGAGGCCGCGGCTCAGGCGCACGCCGACAAAGATGCAGGCGTTTTTGGCATCGGCAAAACGGTAGTTGAACTCGGTGACCGCTCGCCCGCCAAGCAGTTGGCAGAATTTGAGGAAGCTGCCTTTTTCTTCCGGAATGGTCACCGCCAACAACGCTTCACGCTGTTCGCCCAGTTCGCAGCGTTCCGAGACGTAGCGCAGGCCGTGGAAGTTCACGTTGGCACCGGAAAGAATATGCGCCAGCCGTTCGCCGCGAATGTTGTGCTGGGCGATATATTTTTTCATTCCCGCCAGCGCCAGCGCGCCAGAGGGTTCCGCCACCGCGCGCACATCTTCGAATAAATCCTTCATCGCCGCACAGATCGCATCACTATCGACGGTGATGATGTCGTCGAGATACTCCTGGCATAAACGGAAGGTTTCGTCACCGATGCGTTTTACCGCTACGCCTTCAGCAAATAGCCCTACGCGCGGCAGATCAACCGGATGACCCGCATCCAGCGCTGCTTTCAGGCAGGCGGAGTCTTCCGCTTCTACGGCGATCACTTTGATTTGTGGCATCAGTTGTTTGATCAGCACCGCAACGCCCGCCGCCAGACCGCCGCCGCCGACTGGCACAAATACGCGGTCGAGATGGGCGTCCTGCTGGAGCAGTTCCAGCGCCAGCGTGCCTTGCCCGGCAATCACCATCGGATGGTCGAACGGCGGCACCCAGGTGAACCCCTGCTGCTGTGACAGTTCGATCGCTTTAGCTTTCGCTTCGTCAAAGTTCGCGCCATGAAGCAGCACTTCGCCGCCGAATCCACGTACCGCATCGACTTTGATGTCGGCGGTGGCGGTTGGCATAACGATCAGGGCCTTCACGCCTAACCGCGCAGAAGAAAACGCGACGCCCTGCGCGTGGTTACCCGCAGAAGCAGTGATCACGCCGTGCGCTTTTTGTTCTTCCGTCAGGCCCGCCATCATGGCGTATGCGCCGCGCAGCTTAAAGCTGTGCACTGGCTGGCGATCTTCGCGCTTCACCAGAATGACGTTATCAAGACGCGACGACAGTTTTTCCATTTTTTGTAGCGGCGTAACCTGCGCTGCCTCGTAAACCGGCGCGCGCAGCACTGCTCTTAAATATTCGGCACCTTCCGGAGCACCAGACAGGGGTTGCGAGTCAGCCATTATTAACCCCCCAGTTTCGATTTATCGCGCACCGCACCTTTGTCGGCGCTGGTTGCCAGGCTGGCGTAGGCGCGCAGGGCAAAGGAAACCTGACGTTCACGGTTTTTCGGCGTCCAGGCTTTGTCACCCCGAGCTTCCTGCGCTTCACGACGCGCCGCCAGTTCGGCATCGCTTACCTGTAACTGAATGCCACGGTTCGGGATGTCGATAGCGATCAGGTCACCATCTTCAATCAGACCAATGCTGCCGCCGCTTGCCGCTTCCGGTGAGACGTGGCCGATGGAAAGACCAGAGGTGCCGCCAGAGAAACGACCGTCGGTGATCAGCGCACAGGCTTTACCGAGACCCATTGATTTCAGGAAGCTGGTTGGGTAGAGCATTTCCTGCATGCCAGGGCCGCCTTTCGGGCCTTCATAGCGGATCACCACCACATCGCCCGCGACAACTTTGCCACCGAGGATCGCTTCTACCGCGTCGTCCTGGCTTTCGTACACTTTTGCCGGGCCGGTGAATTTGAGGATGCTGTCATCGACGCCCGCGGTTTTCACGATGCAGCCGTTTTCAGCAAAATTACCGTAGAGCACCGCCAGGCCGCCGTCTTTGCTGTAGGCGTGTTCCAGCGAGCGGATACAGCCGTTTGCGCGATCGTCGTCCAGCGTATCCCAACGGCAATCTTGCGAGAATGCCTGGGTGGTACGGATACCCGCAGGGCCGGCGCGGAACATATTTTTTACCGCGTCATCCTGGGTCAGCATAACGTCGTATTGCTCCAGCGTTTGCGGCAACGTCAGGCCGAGCACGTTTTTCACATCACGGTTCAGTAACCCCGCGCGATCCAGTTCGCCGAGAATACCGATAACACCACCAGCACGGTGAACATCTTCCATATGGTATTTCTGGGTGCTCGGCGCAACTTTACACAGCTGTGGAACCTTGCGGGAAAGCTTATCGATATCACTCATGGTGAAGTCGATTTCCGCTTCCTGCGCCGCCGCCAGCAGGTGAAGTACGGTGTTAGTCGATCCACCCATCGCGATATCCAGCGTCATGGCGTTTTCAAACGCCGCCTTACTGGCGATATTACGCGGCAGTGCACTTTCGTCGTTTTGCTCGTAATAACGTTTGGTCAATTCAACAATGCGTTTACCAGCATTAAGGAACAGCTGCTTACGGTCCGCGTGGGTTGCCAGCAGCGAGCCGTTGCCTGGCTGCGACAAACCCAGCGCTTCGGTCAGGCAGTTCATTGAGTTAGCGGTAAACATCCCGGAGCAGGAACCGCAGGTTGGGCAGGCGGAACGTTCAACCTGATCGCTCTGGGAGTCAGAAACTTTCGGGTCTGCGCCCTGGATCATCGCATCAACCAGATCGAGTTTGATTATCTGATCGGACAGTTTGGTTTTCCCGGCCTCCATCGGGCCGCCGGAAACAAAGATCACCGGAATATTCAGGCGCAGGGAAGCCATCAGCATCCCCGGGGTGATTTTGTCGCAGTTAGAGATGCAGACCATGGCGTCGGCGCAGTGGGCGTTGACCATATACTCAACGGAATCAGCGATCAGTTCGCGAGATGGAAGTGAATAAAGCATCCCCCCGTGGCCCATGGCAATCCCATCATCCACCGCAATGGTGTTGAACTCTTTGGCAACGCCGCCAGCCGCTTCAATTTGTTCGGCGACCAGTTTACCGAGATCGCGCAGATGGACGTGACCCGGTACAAATTGGGTGAACGAGTTCACAACCGCGATAATCGGCTTGCCAAAATCGGCGTCGGTCATTCCGGTGGCGCGCCACAGCGCACGAGCACCCGCCATATTACGACCATGAGTGGTGGTGGCGGAACGGTACTTAGGCATACTTTATTTACTCCCAGTGTCTGTCTCGTAAATGGGACGGTGCGTGCCGTCCCATTTTTTGTATTTATTGATTAACTTGATCTAACCAGCCCCATTTATCTTCGGTTTCGCCAGTGAAGAGGCCGAAGAAGGCTTGCTGAATGCGTTTGGTAACCGGGCCACAACGGCCTTCGCCAACCTGAATACCGTCTACGCTGCGCACTGGCGTGATTTCTGCCGCAGTACCGGACATAAACACTTCATCCGCCAGGTACAGGGATTCGCGCGACAGCACCTGCTCACGCACTTCAATTCCCAGCTCTTTCGCCAGTTTGATGATGGCATCACGGGTAATACCCGGCAGCGCGGATGAGGTAAACGGTGGGGTGAACAGCACGCCGTCTTTCACTTCAAACAGGTTTTCACCTGCGCCTTCAGAGATGTAACCGTTCACATCCAGCGCGATACCTTCCTGATAACCGTGGCGGCGCGCTTCGCTACCCACCAGCAGGGAAGAGAGGTAGTTACCACCGGCTTTTGCCGCCGTCGGGATGGTGTTTGGTGCTGCGCGGTTCCAGGAGGAAACCATCGCATCGATCCCCTGCTCCAGCGCTTCTGCGCCCAGATACGCTCCCCACGGGAAAGCAGCGATAATCACGTCGGTTGAGTATCCCGCTGGCGGGTTTACTCCCATGCCAACATCACCGACGAAGATCAGCGGACGGATATAGGCGCTGGTGAGATTATTTTTGCGGATCACGTCACGACAAGCTTCCATCAGCTCATCAATGCTCTGCGAAACCGGGAAGCGATAGATTTTGGCGGAGTCATGCAGACGCTGCATATGCTCACGATGGCGGAATACAACCGGTCCTTTGTGCGAGTCGTAGCAACGGATGCCTTCAAAAACCGAAGTGCCATAGTGCAGCGCGTGCGACATCACATGCACCTTCGCGTCTTCCCAGCGAACCATCTCCCCATTGAACCAAATGTAATCAGCTTTCTTCGTGGTCATTTTTATATTCCTTTTGCGCTCAGGCGCGGATTTGTTGTGATGTGGTTGTGCTCTGGCAGATGGCAACGTGTGCGACGTCCACCAGTTTATTTAACTGACTAAACAGTAAGTCGACCGACCGTGGGCTGGCAACGGTCAATTCGATATTTATATTTTGTGCATCGCTGGCGGCGGCCATATTCATTGAGCAGACGTGGAAACCACGATGACGCACCACGCGTAAAACACGTTCTAAGGTTTCCGGATTGAAGCGAGCCGATACATTGACCTGATATTGCATCATGATAATTTCTCCAACATTTCTGAATTACTGGCGCCAGGCGGCACCAGCGGCCAGACGTTCTCAAGTTCGTCGATTGAGACATGAAGCAGGTATGGCCCATCACTGTTCAGCATGGTGTCGAGTGCCGCTTCAACCTGGTCTTTACGGGTGATGTGTTGGCCAGGGATGCCGAAGGCGCTGGCTAACATGAGGAAATCGGGGTTATCAGTAAGGGTGGTTTCGCTGTATCGTTCCTGAAAAAACAGTTGCTGCCATTGTCGAACCATCCCTAACCGTTGGTTATCGAGTAAGACGATTTTCAACGGTAACTGCTTGCGTTTTACGGTGCCCAGCTCTTGCACATTCATCATGAAAGAGCCGTCACCGGAGATACAGACGACGGTATCGTTCGGTCGCGCGACTTGTGCGCCAACCGCCGCTGGTAAACCAAAACCCATAGTGCCTAAGCCGCTGGAGGTGATGAAATTTTCCGGGCGAGTGTGGGCGATGTGTTGCGCAGCCCACATCTGGTGCTGCCCCACATCTGTGGTCACGACGCAATCCGCAGGTTTACGATCCGACAGTTGTTTTAACAACAACGGCGCGTAGATAGCGTCGCCGGGATGGTCGTAACGCCAGGCATGTTCATCACGCAGCTGCGCGCAGTATTGCTGCCAGTCATTGATATTTAACGGCTGCTGTAATTCTGGTAACAGAGCATTTAAATCACCTTGTAATGCCACATGTGCCTGACGCAGCTTGTTCATTTCTGCCGGGTCGATATCCATATGGATAACGCTGGCGTGTGGTGCGAAGGTGTTCAGTTTGCCGGTCACCCGGTCATCAAAACGTGCACCCACGGCGATCAGCAAGTCGCACTCCTGCACCGCGAAGTTCGCCGCTTTGGTGCCATGCATTCCCAGCATGCCCAGATAGTACGGATAATCTGCTTCAACTGCGCCCAGCCCTTTCAGCGTGCAGGTGGCAGGCATTTTTGTGGTAGCGAGAAATTCTCGTAAAGCAGGAACTGCCTGCGCCATACCCACGCCACCACCAACGTACAGCATCGGTTTTTGCGCTTTTGCCAGCATCTGGCGCGCTTGCTCAACTTCGGCATGTGGGAAAGTCACTTCGTTTTCAACGGTGGTGAACCACGGTTCCAGGTCACCGCTGGCTAGCTGGATATCTTTTGGGATATCGACCAGAACCGGACCAGGACGACCTGAGCTGGCAACGTCGAATGCTTCAGCCATAATGCGCGGCAACTCTTCCAGCGACTGCACCAGAAAGCTGTGCTTGGTACAGGCTAACGACAATCCCAGGACATCCACTTCCTGAAATGCATCAGTGCCGATAAACGGTGCGGACACTTGACCGGTGATGGCAACAACAGGGATAGAATCTAACAGTGCGTCCGCAAGCCCGGTTATCAGGTTGGTTGCGCCCGGACCAGACGTGGCGATACATACGCCAGTTTTGCCGGTAGCACGGGCATAACCGATAGCCGCCATTGCCGCACCCTGCTCATGTCGGCACAGCAAGTGCTCCACGCCGCCGTCATACAATGCATCGTAAACCGGCATAATTGCGCCACCCGGATAACCGAAAACGGTGTTCACACCCTGTGCCCGCAACGCATGTACCACCCACTGTGCGCCATTCATAGTTAGTTCCCCGTGCTGAATGTTGAGAAACAGAATTTTGTGCTGTTATTCATTGTCTGCTCCTCGGTTATGTTTTTAAGGTCAAAAAAAACCCCCGGACCTTTCGGTGCGGGGGTCTTAGTTCGTTAAGGCTTGATTTCTAAGCCTTTCCTCGTCCAAGTGCAGCCCCGCACGGTGGGATAATAATCACCACCACGCTAATCACGACCAGGCTAATCACTCGTAGAAGGGCTGTCATTTTGTCTTTTCTTGCATCTTGTTCGAAGGAATGCCTAAAGAGTTACCATAGGTTTTGTAAATAGTACAAGATATTTTTTGGCCGATTTTTATGATGCGTTTAATAATTTCAATATAAGTTGTTGTTTTTTAAAAATAAAATAGTGAGTAAAAAAATTCAATTTCAGTATGAATGTTGTTCCCTTCCTCGTAGTTCATCCTTTGTCCGCTGCATTTTTGCGAGCATCATTCCACCGCCAGAACAACTCAACTTCACTTGCACAAATAAACAGGAATCAGCCACTAAAATTCACGAATTAGCGGGCTACAGCAGCGATATCTTATGCACATAATGGTGACTCAAGGAGGGCTTATGTCACTGTCAATTGTTCATACCCGCGCAGCCCTGGGAGTAAATGCGCCCCCGATCACTGTTGAGGTACATATCAGTAAAGGTCTACCCGGCTTAACGAAGGTGGGCTTACCAGAAACAACGGTAAAAGAAGCTCGCGATCGCGTGCGCAGCGCCATTATCAATAGCGGATATGAATATCCGGCGAAAAAAATCACCATCAACCTGGCTCCAGCTGATCTGCCAAAAGAAGGGGGACGATATGATTTACCTATCGCCATTGCGTTGCTGGCGGCCTCAGAACAGCTTACAGCCAATAAGTTAGATGAATATGGATTAGTCGGAGAACTGGCGCTTACAGGCGCTCTGCGTGGCGTTCCCGGCGCAATCTCCAGTACAACTGAAGCTATTAAGTCGGGCAGAAAAATTATCGTCGCGAAAGATAACGAAGATGAAGTGGGGCTAATTAACGGTGAAGGATGCCTGATAGCCGATCATCTGCAAGCTGTCTGTGCGTTTCTGGAAGGTAAGCACGCTCTCGAACGCCCGAAACCAACTGATGCAGTATCCCGGGCGCTACAACATGATCTCAGTGATGTTATCGGTCAGGAACAAGGAAAGCGAGGACTGGAAATTACCGCCGCTGGCGGGCACAACCTTTTACTGATTGGGCCGCCGGGAACAGGTAAAACAATGCTCGCCAGCCGTATTAATGGCCTGTTGCCAGATTTAAGCAATGAAGAGGCACTGGAGAGTGCTGCGATATTAAGTCTGGTAAATGCTGAATCAGTACAAAAACAATGGCGGCAGCGCCCGTTCCGCTCACCTCATCACAGTGCATCGTTAACTGCGATGGTAGGCGGTGGCGCAATTCCAGGGCCCGGTGAAATTTCGCTGGCGCATAACGGCGTGCTTTTTCTTGATGAGTTACCTGAATTTGAAAGGCGTACACTGGATGCCTTGCGAGAGCCGATTGAATCCGGGCAGATCCATCTTTCACGCACGCGAGCAAAAATAACCTATCCAGCCCGTTTCCAGCTTGTCGCGGCGATGAATCCCAGCCCTACCGGACATTATCAGGGAAACCATAACCGCTGCACACCAGAGCAAACGCTGCGTTATCTCAACCGACTCTCTGGTCCCTTTCTCGACCGCTTCGATCTCTCACTGGAGATCCCATTACCGCCTCCCGGTATTTTGAGTAAAACGGTAGTGCCGGGAGAAAGCAGCGCCACCGTTAAACAACGCGTAATGGCCGCCAGAGAGCGCCAATTTAAGCGGCAGAATAAACTGAACGCCTGGCTGGATAGTCCGGAAATACGCCAATTCTGCAAACTTGAGAGCGAAGATGCGATGTGGCTGGAAGAAACGCTGATCCATCTGGGGTTATCGATTCGTGCCTAGCAGCGGTTATTGAAAGTTGCACGAACCATTGCTGATATTGATCAGTCTGACATTATCACACGTCAACATTTGCAGGAGGCAGTTAGCTATCGAGCGATTGACCGTTTGCTCATCCATCTGCAGAAACTACTGACATAAAAAAGGGCATTTCGCCCTTTTTATTAATCGTCAGAATCGGTGTAGTCTTCAGCACCTTCAACCTGCGGTTTACCGCCGGAAAGGGTGTGAAAACGTTTTGGACGCTTAATACGCGTCATATACTTGGACCACACGCGTTCTGCTTCTGTCACTGGCTCACGTTCGCCACGGCATACTGCTACGAAGAGTTTCTCTTCCTCGGTAACCGGCTCGCGTTTGCCAAGATCCAACTCATTGAAGGCATAACCATGACGCTCAAGCAGTTGTGCCTCTTTGATGGTGAAATCACCATGACGAGAGAATCCACGTGGATAATGTTTATTGTCGAAATATCGATTAGTCGTCGTAAAGCTTTCCGCCATCCTGCACGCTCCTAATTCTTTGACCGAGCTAGTTATGGCGCGGAGTATTAGTTACGCTTGACAGAGTGTAAAACAAAACATTTAAATCATAACGACAAATAATTTTGCGGAGAGCACTGTGGATACGGAATTGTTAAAAACTTTCCTGGAAGTTAGCCGAACGCGTCACTTTGGTCGAGCGGCTGAATCGCTCTATCTGACCCAGTCAGCAGTGAGCTTTCGAATCAGACAACTGGAAAATCAACTGGGTGTGAACCTTTTCACCCGCCACAGAAACAATATCCGTTTAACCGCTGCCGGTGAAAAACTACTGCCTTATGCAGAAACGCTCATGAGCACCTGGCAGGCCGCCCGCAAGGAGGTGGCGCATACCTCACGACATAACGAGTTTTCTATCGGTGCCAGCGCCTCATTGTGGGAATGTATGCTTAATCAGTGGCTGGGACGTTTGTATCAAAATCAGGATGCCCATACAGGCTTACAGTTCGAAGCGCGAATTGCCCAACGGCAGTCTCTGGTAAAACAGCTGCATGAACGCCAGCTTGATCTTCTTATTACCACTGAAGCGCCCAAAATGGACGAATTTAGTAGTCAGTTGCTGGGATATTTCACTTTAGCGCTTTATACCAGTGCCCCTTCAAAACTAAAGGGAGATCTTAATTATCTGCGACTTGAGTGGGGGCCAGATTTTCAACAGCATGAGGCAGGTTTGATCGGTGCTGACGAAGTGCCCATTCTGACAACCAGTTCTGCTGAACTGGCACAGCAACAGATTGCGATGCTTAATGGTTGCACCTGGCTACCCGTCAGCTGGGCGCGTAAAAAAGGCGGCCTGCATACCGTTGTCGATAGCACAACACTTTCACGGCCGCTTTATGCCATATGGCTGCAAAATAGCGATAAAAATGCGTTGATTCGCGATCTTTTGAAAATTAACGTGCTGGATGAAGTGTATTAATATGAATGGCTGGCAAGGATGCCGGTAGAAGGATTTACTTCGGAGAGGGTTATTTCAGATAAAAAAAATCCTTAGCTTTCGCTAAGGATGATTTCTGGCAGGGGCGGAGAGACTCGAACTCCCAACACCCGGTTTTGGAGACCGGTGCTCTACCAATTGAACTACGCCCCTAATTAGGGTGGCGGAACGGACGGGACTCGAACCCGCGACCCCCTGCGTGACAGGCAGGTATTCTAACCGACTGAACTACCGCTCCACCGAATTCTTTTACAACCACCGGTTTTATGACCGGCTTACTGCTTAATTTGATGCCTGGCAGTTCCCTACTCTCGCATGGGGAGACCCCACACTACCATCGGCGCTACGGCGTTTCACTTCTGAGTTCGGCATGGGGTCAGGTG
>NZ_MIIV01000015.1:0-13762 GCF_001743015.1 Shigella sp. FC1567 | reverse complement strand
TACGAACCGAGCAGGTCGGAGGTTCGAATCCTCCCGGATGCACCATATTCTCCGAAACTTCAGCAATGAAGGTATCGAAGAGGTAGCGGAATTAACCGCAGGCACCAGGGATGATAACTGTGTACTTAGCGACGCCGAAGGGCGAGCCGCAAGGCGAGTAATCCTCCCGGATGCACCATCTCTTACTTGATATGGCTTTAGTAGCGATATCAATATCAGCAGTAAAATAAATTTTCCCGATGCATCCGTAGCTCAGCTGGATAGAGTACTCGGCTACGAACCGAGCGGTCGGAGGTTCGAATCCTCCCGGATGCACCATCTTCTCCCAAAAATTTCCTTCAAAAATATCTCATTTCTAAATAACTACTTTATCCATTTCCTGAATTTTCTTCTCCTTCGCCATCAGCGACAAAATCAAGCAATTACGCTAAAGTAGCGTCATATTTTTCGACTTGCGAGAAGACCATGTACGAGCGTTATGCAGGTTTAATTTTTGATATTCCTGGATACGGAGCCTACGCACCGTAAAGCGTGGCGCGAAGTATTAGGGCACTACGGTCTTCAGTACGATGTTCAGGCAATGATTGCGCTTAATGGATCGCCCACCTGGCGTATTGCTCAGGCAATTATTGAGCTGAATCAGGCCGATCTCGCCCCGCATGCGTTAGCGCGTGAAAAAACAGAAGCAGTAAGAAGTATGCTGCTGGATAGTGTCGAGCCGCTTCCTCTTGTTGAAGTGGTGAAAAGTTGGCATGGTCGTCGCCCAATGGCTGTAGGAACGGGGAGTGAAAGCGCCATCGCTGAGGCATTGCTGGCGCACCTGGGATTACGCCGTTATTTTGACGCCGTCGTCGCTGCTGATCACGTCAAACACCATAAACCCGCGCCAGACACATTTTTGTTGTGCGCGCAGCGTATGGGCGTGCAACCGACGCAGTGTGTGGTCTTTGAAGATGCCGATTTCGGTATTCAGGCGGCCCGTGCAGCAGGCATGGACGCGTGGATGTTCGCTTGCTGTGAGTGAAGCGTTATCGCTTTTCTCGTTGTTTGCCAGTAGTTTTCTCAGCGCTACACTATTACCCGGCAACTCCGAAGTCGTGCTGGTGGCAATGTTGCTTTCCGGGATCAGTTATCCCTGGGTTTTAGTTTTAACAGCAACAATGGGTAATAGCCTTGGAGGGTTAACTAACGTTATCCTTGGGCGTTTCTTTCCATTGCGTAAAACATCGCGCTGGCAAGAGAAAGCTACTGGCTGGCTGAAACGCTATGGTGCAGTCACGCTATTATTAAGCTGGATGCCCGTGGTTGGCGATTTACTGTGTCTGTTAGCGGGATGGATGCGCATCTCGTGGGGACCGGTAATCTTTTTTTTGTGCCTTGGTAAAGCTTTACGCTATGTTGCAGTTGCAGCAGCTACCGTTCAGGGCATGATGTGGTGGCACTAATTGTAGGCCTGCACATATGGTCACCATTACAGTTATGCTAATTAAAACGATTTTGACAGGCGGGAGGTCAATTTGATCCCGGACGTATCACAGGCGCTGGCCTGGCTGGAAAAACATCCTCAGGCGTTAAAGGGGATACAGCGTGGGCTGGAGCGCGAAACTTTGCGTGTTAATGCTGATGGCACACAGGCAACAACAGGTCATCCTGAAGCATTAGGTTCCGCACTGACGCACAAATGGATTACTACCGATTTTGCGGAAGCATTGCTGGAATTCATTACACCAGTGGATGGTGATATTGAACATATGTTGACCTTTATGCGCGATCTGCATCGTTATACGGCGCGCAATATGGGCGATGAGCGGATGTGGCCGTTAAGTATGCCATGCTACATCGCAGAAGGTCAGGACATCGAACTGGCACAGTACGGCACTTCTAACACCGGACGCTTTAAAACGCTGTATCGTGAAGGGCTGAAAAATCGCTACGGCGCGCTGATGCAAACCATTTCCGGCGTGCACTACAATTTCTCTTTGCCAATGGCATTCTGGCAAGCGAAGTGCTGTGATATCTCGGGCACTGATGCCAAAGAGAAAATTTCTGCGGGCTATTTCCGCGTTATCCGCAATTACTATCGTTTCGGTTGGGTCATTCCTTATCTGTTTGGTGCATCTCCGGCGATTTGTTCTTCTTTCCTGCAAGGAAAACCAACGTCGCTGCCGTTTGAGAAAACCGAGTGCGGTATGTATTACCTGCCGTATGCGACCTCTCTTCGTTTGAGCGATCTCGGCTATACCAATAAATCGCAAAGCAATCTTGGTATTACCTTCAACGATCTTTACGAGTACGTAGCGGGCCTTAAACAGGCAATCAAAACGCCATCGGAAGAGTACGCGAAGATTGGTATTGAGAAAGACGGTAAGAGGCTGCAAATCAATAGCAACGTGCTGCAGATTGAAAACGAACTGTATGCGCCGATTCGTCCAAAACGCGTTACCCGCAGCGGCGAGTCACCTTCTGATGCGCTGTTACGTGGCGGCATTGAATATATTGAAGTGCGTTCGCTGGACATCAACCCGTTCTCGCCGATTGGTGTAGATGAACAGCAGGTGCGATTCCTCGACCTGTTTATGGTCTGGTGTGCGCTGGCTGATGCACCGGAAATGAGCAGTAGCGAACTTGCCTGTACACGCGTTAACTGGAACCGGGTGATCCTCGAAGGTCGCAAACCGGGCCTGACGCTGGGTATCGGCTGCGAAACCGCGCAGTTCCCGTTACCGCAGGTGGGTAAAGATCTGTTCCGCGATCTGAAACGCGTCGCGCAAACGTTGGATAGCATTAACGGCGGCAAAGCGTATCAGAAAGTGTGTGATGAACTGGTCGCCTGCTTCGATAATCCCGATCTGACTTTCTCTGCCCGTATCTTAAGGTCTATGATTGATACTGGTATTGGCGGAACAGGCAAAGCGTTTGCAGAAGCCTACCGTAATCTGCTGCGTGAAGAGCCGTTGGAAATTCTGCGCGAAGAGGATTTTGTAGCCGAGCGCGAGGCATCTGAACGCCGTCAGCAGGAAATGGAAACCGCTGATACCGAACCGTTTGCGGTGTGGCTGGAAAAACACGCCTGACAGAAAAGAAAAAGGCCACTCGTGAGTGGCCAAAATTTCATCTCTGAATTCAGGGATGATGATAACAAATGCGCGTCTTTCATATACTCAGACTCGCCTGGGAAGAAAGAGTTCAGAAAATTTTTAAAAAAATTACCGGAGGTGGCTAAATGCCGTTGTTAGATAGCTTCACAGTCGATCATACCCGGATGGAAGCGCCTGCAGTTCGGGTGGCGAAAACAATGAACACCCCGCATGGCGACGCAATCACCGTGTTCGATCTGCGCTTCTGCGTGCCGAACAAAGAAGTGATGCCAGAAAGAGGGAGCCATACTCTGGAGCACCTGTTTGCTGGTTTTATGCGTAACCATCTTAACGGTAATGGTGTAGAGATTATCGATATCTCGCCAATGGGCTGCCGCACCGGTTTTTATATGAGTCTGATTGGTACGCCAGATGAGCAGCGTGTTGCTGATGCCTGGAAAGCGGCAATGGAAGACGTGCTGAAAGTGCAGGATCAGAATCAGATCCCGGAGCTGAACGTCTACCAGTGTGGCACTTACCAGATGCACTCGTTGCAGGAAGCGCAGGATATTGCGCGTAGCATTCTGGAACGTGACGTACGCATCAACAGCAACGAAGAACTGGCACTGCCGAAAGAGAAGTTGCAGGAACTGCACATTTAGTCAGTAAACTATCTTCACAATTAATTGAAAAAAGCCAGTTCAAATGAACTGGCTTAGTTGTACTTAGTGCGCACCACCTCCGCCGCCACCTGCGCCAAAGGGCGGTTTAGCAAACCACACCAGCCCCAGCAGGACGAGGAATATCCCGGCTGACATCCAGAAGATCTCATTGGCGGAAATAATCAGCCCCTGATTAGTGATCTGCTGGGCAATCCAGCCTGATGCCTGCTGTTGCGTCATCCCAAGCCCTTCCAGTTGACTGTACATCGCCTGGGCATTCGGGTTGAACGGGTTTACCGACTCAGTCAACTGCGCATGGTGCATCGACTCGCGGTTGGTCCACATGGTCGTGGTTATCGACGTGCCGATAGACCCCGCCAGCGTTCGCGTAAAGTTAGAGAGGCTCGATGCCGCCGCCAGTCGTTCCGGTGGCAAACCAGACAGCGTAATGGTGGTCAGCGGCATAAAGAAGCAGGCCACCGCAAACCCCTGGATAAACTGCGGCCAGGCCGACGCGCCAAAATCCATACCTGGTTCAAAGGTATAGGCACGCCAGTAGAAGCAGACGGCATACATAATAAAGCTGAAGGTTACCAGCCGCCGCATATCCAGTTTATGCGCGAAGCGGCCGATAATCGGCGACAGGATCACCGGAATAATCCCTACCGGCGCAGAGGCCAAACCTGCCCAGGTCGCCGTGTAACCGTAGACCTCCTGCAACAACTGCGGCAGCAGAACAATCGCGCCGAAGTAGAGCATATACGCGAGGCTGATACACAAGCAGCCGATGGTGAAGTTGCGCGACTTAAACAACGACAGATCGACTATCGGGTTATCGTCGGTCAGCTCCCAGACAATCAGGAAGCAGATAGCCACCACCGCCACCACGGTAAGAATGATAATTTCCTGTGATGAAAACCAGTCCAGCTCTTTACCGCGGTCGAGCATAATCTGCAGGCTACCGATACCAATAACCAGCAGTGCCAGCCCCACGGCATCAATCCGCCGCCGTTCGGTGCGGGTTTCGCGTCCGCGCAGGGTTTGCAGTGTCATCAACACCACCGCCACGCCAATTGGCACGTTGATGAAGAATATCCAGCCCCAGTGGTAATTATCGCTGATATAACCGCCGAGGATTGGGCCGCAAATTGGCGCGACAATCACCGTCATCGACCACAACGCCAGCGCGATTGAGCGTTTGGCTGGCGGGTAATTATTCAGCAAAAGACTTTGCGAAAGTGGGATCAACGGCCCAGCGACAATCCCCTGAATCACACGGAAGAAGATCAGCATATTCAGGCTGCTGGAGACACCACACTCCCACGACGCAATAGCAAAGGCGATGGTGGACCAAAGGAACAGTTTCACTTCCCCGACGCGCTTTGCCAGCCAGCCGGTAAGCGGGATCGAGATGGCATTCGCCACCCCGAAAGAAGTGATTACCCACGTTCCCTGGCTGAGCGATGAGCCCAGATTCCCGGCGATAGTGGGGATCGCCACGTTAGCAATGGTGGAGTCCAGCACCTGCATGAATGTCGCCAGTGACAGCGCAATCGTCATAATGACCAGTTGCGCGCCTTCCAGCGGTTTTTGCTGTTGCATCACACGCACCTCTGGATTAGCCAGCGTTAGCTTTTACGATATCGTCGATCAGTTTATTGACAGGTGCCAGGCTGATTTCACGCGCGGTACTTACCGCGACCGGTGTTGAACGTACTTTATTTGCCAGTACCTGACCGTCACGGTTAGTGGTATTGACGCTCACCAGCGTGGACAAACCAATGCGCAGCGGGTATTGCTCCAGCTGTTTCTGGTCCAGTTCGATACGCACAGGTAGACGCTGAACGACTTTGATCCAGTTACCGGTCGCATTTTGCGCCGGAAGCAGTGAGAATGCGCTACCTGTGCCCATATCCAGACCAACCACTTTACCGGTGTATTTCACATCATCGCCGTAAATATCCGTGGTGATAGTGACCGGCTGACCGATACGCATATTGGCAATCTGCGTCTCTTTAAAGTTGGCATCCACCCACATATTGGTGGCTGGAACTACCGCCATCAGCGGCGTCGTTGGGCTAATTTGCGCCCCAGGCTGTACCGCGCGGCGGGAGACATAACCGGTCATCGGACTGACAATACGGGTACGCTCCAGCGCCAGCCAGGCGTTACGTACTTCGGTGGCAGCCTGTTGCACGGCAGGCTGATCTTCCAGTTTAGTCCCCAGAATCATCGCCTGATTGGCATTGTATTGTTGAATAGCGACGTCCAGTTGCGCCTGGGCACTGGTGACGGCGTCGCGGGCGTGTTGCAGCTCTTCGCGACCAATCAGGTTGGCATTGCCCAGCGGCACACGGCGGTTGTAGTCGCTTTGTGCTTTCGCGAGGGCGATTTTTTGCACCTCAATATTCGCCTGTAACTGTTTGCTGTTAATCATCAGCTGGTGGGTTTGGCGAACGCTGGAAGCCAGTGCAGTTTTGGCTTTTTCAAACGCCTGGCGAGCATCTGTCGGGTCGAGAGTGACCAGAACATCGCCTTCTTTTACAAAATCGGTGTTATCGGCCCAGACTTTCGTCACGCTGCCAGACACCTGAGACATAATTTGAATCTGATTCCCTGCCACGTATGCGTCATCGGTTTCTTCGAAATGACGCAGTACCAAAAACCAATAAATCCCTATCGCTACGGCAATAATTATAAAGAGCAAGGTGAGAAGGAGGAGCAGACGCTTACGTTTGCCGCTCTTCTTTACCGGTTGCTGCGGGGTTTGAGTCTCCGCATTTGCGCTCATATTGTTCTCCACGATCTTCTTAACTCATCGGCTGAGCCGACCTGCTTGCCAAAAAGGCCAGCATGTTGCGATGCTGGCCGGTCATTTTTTCTTTTATAAATCTGGATTTTTGAGCGAGATGACGCGTTAGCTCATCGCTTCGAGAACCACACCGTCTTGTTCCATCTGGTCGAGACGGGAGAGCAATTTGCGGGTGATTTGCTCGAGCTGATCTTTTTCTGTTGTGCTGAGCGCGGACCAGAGTTGATGCAGGCAGTTATGCTGCGGTGGTAAAACCTCGCGCAAAAACTCGTGACCTTTTTCCGTTAATTGCAGATGCAGGCAGCGGCGATCGTTATCGCTTTCACGACGTTCGATCCAACCGCGTTTTTCCAGTTCATCGGCAATACGCGTCGCGTTGGTACGGGATGATCCAAGAGCACAACTTAATTCAGAAGGCTGAATACTGTGGTTTTCCTGAGACTCCAGCGTAATCAACGCCATAAACAACGTCTCGTTAATCCCCTGAGCCTTCAGCATTTTATTGCGGTTCTCCAGCAGCTTGCTTTGCATGTGCATGCAAAGACGAGTCAGAAGGATCTCCTGATAAGGAAAATCTTCGTGGCGGCTGGCGCGAAATTTTAGCATTTGTTCAATGGGCGTAAACGAACTATCCATTTGGGTATGACCTCATTAATTTCAGCCGATATAGTAACGACAGTAACAAATAAAGTAAATGTATTGTTTTAGAAAAATGATTCTTGTGGGTTATATAATCGCCATCACTTTCCAGGCGAGCCCATAGGCCAGCGCACTAAGCAGTGTTGGGATGATAATGCTGCGTGTTTTATAGAAACTGGCACCCAGTACCGCGAAGCCGACCAGCGTGGGCACGAAACGGCGTGTATCGTGCATCACTTCTGGTGCGGTAGAGACAACCAGCAGAGCGCATATCGAGGCGATGCCAATGGTGTCGAGCAAAATACCTACCGCGCCACGTTTGGTTGGGCGGGCATTACCCACACGCAGGCGCAGCGGCAAATAGCGGAAGCAATAATTCGCCACGCCAACCAGTAACCCAAGCAGCAGAACCTCATAGCTCATCGGGCGCTCCTTGCCAGAATGCCTGGATTAACGCAGTGAGGCAGCCACAGACAATGCCTGCCAGAATGGCGACGGGAATAGAAAATAGCGTTACGCCTGCAAGGGCACCAACTAACGCTGCGGTAACGCAAAGAGATTGTTTGCGCTGGAAAGAGGCGAGCAGGAAACTCATAAAGAGTGCCGGAAGCATAAAACCTAATGCAGCTTCAACGGCGGGATAACCTTGCAGCAAGCCGCTGCCGGAGAATGCCCCTATTACCGTACCAAATACCCACGATGACCATGAACTGAAGGCAATGCCGATCATCCAGTTCTCGCTCCAGCGGCGATTATTGCGTACCAGTTTTGCGGTTGCGGCGGCAAAAACCTCATCCGTCAGGCCAAATGCCCACAGGGCGGTTTTCGATTTTTGCAGACGCTGAATAATACGGCTACGCAGTGACGGGCCATACAACACATGGCGAACATCCATTGCCATGACGGTCAGTGCAGCAACCCACAAACTACTCCCGGCTGCCAGCATCGCGGTAATGACGAACTGGCTCGCGCCTGCATAAATGATGCAGGAGAAAAAAACGCTTTCGAGAGGAGAGAATCCCAGACGGGTCGCATTCAGACCGAACGCAAAGGCCACCGGAATATAACTAATAACAATCGGTAAACTGTCTTTGCATCCTTCCATGAAGGTCGCCGAACCAAGAGCAGGCTGTGGAGTAGGGCTTTCCATAGAGTGTACGCTTAACGATTGTTAATATTATAAATAGACTGAATGAATATCTTAACCTTATCAGACTGATGGGCTTCTTAACACCCTTATAAGTGTAAAGCCACGAAAACGGTTGCTGATTGCTTAATTTGCGGCTTCCTGACGATGAAAACCTCGCCACCAGACCAGTAAGTTAACCAGGGCAATCGTCGCGCCAGCCAGACAAACGCCAGCCCAACCGCCATGTTGCCAGGCTGAGGCTGAAATTAGCGAACCGGCGGCACCGCCAATAAAGTAGCTGGTCATGTAACCTGCGGTCAGGCGATTACGCGCATCAGGGTGTATTCGATAAATTACCGTCTGGTTAGTGATATGCACGCCCTGTACGGTGAGATCCAGCACCAGGATGCCGATAATCAGCGCCAGTACGGAAGTGTGACCAAACCAGATCGCCAGCCATGAAAGTAATAGCAGCAGCAGACCGAAAGTTGTGGTGTGGTGCGATTTACCCTTATCGGCAAAACCGCCCGCCGGACGAGCGCCCAACGCTCCGGCAGCTCCCGCAAGTCCAAACAGACCAATGACACCATCGCTGTAGTTAAAAGGTGGAGCGGCAAGCAAAAAGGCCATTGAGGTCCAGAGAATGCTGAAGTTGGCAAAGGTCAGGCAGCCCAGCAATGCGCGGGTGCGCAGGATCTTATCGCTGATAAACATGCTGAAAACGGAACCTAACAACTGTGGGTAGTTGAGGTGGGTTTCTGATTTCATTTGTGGCAGACCACGCCATAATGCCAGCGCCATCAGTGCCATTAACACCGAGGCAACCCAAAAGACGGTGCGCCAGCCGCCGAGATTCGCCAGCAATCCGGCAACGGTCCGTGCGAGTAAGATCCCCAACAGCAGACCGCTCATAATAGTGCCAACCACTTTGCCGCGTTTGTCCGGTGAAGCCAGCGTCGCTGCCAGCGGAACCAGAATTTGTGCCACGACAGAGAATAAACCGGTTAATGCCGTACCGAGGATCATCATCGCCAGCGACTGACTGCTGGCAGTGATTAACATGCCGCCTGCCGCCAGTAAGGTCATCGAGACAATCAGGCGGCGGCGTTCAAACATATCACCGAGGGGAACAAGAAACAGCAGACCTGCTGCATAGCCCAATTGCGCGGCGGTAACAATAAAGCCTGCCGAACTGGCGGAAAGGGAAAAGTTACGCGCGATGGTGTCGAGCAATGGCTGGGCGTAATAGTTACTGGCTACCGCCAGACCGGTGGCGATAGACATCAGCACGATCAGCGCCGGGCTAAGCTCATGATTAGGTTTAGTCATTATTTTTGTTCATCAGGTGATGATTAAGCTGGAAATCAATAATAGCGGATGTTGATGAATATGGGATGAAAGATAGCTTGTTGAAATGTGCGATGTGGTTTGTAGGCATGATAAGACGCGCCAGCGTCGCATCAGGCATTGTGCACAGAACGGCGGATGCGGCGAAAACGCCTTATCCGCCATACGGAATGAGTGTATTTTGTAGGCATGATAAGACGCGTCAGCGTCGCATCAGGCATTGTGTACAGAGCGGCGGATAAGGCAAAAACGCCTTATCCGCCTGAATAAAAATTACTTCTGCGCTGCCAGCGCCTCATTCACCCAGCCATCGAACTGCTGCTGGTGGGCTTTGATCCAGCCATCAACGTGGCCCTGAATATCGCCTTCTGAGGCTTTGCCGTCATGCATAATGGCGTTCTGGGCGTTAATATCGGCCACTGGCAACTGCATAATGGCAAACAGTTTGGCTGCCGCCGGATTTTTCTCGGTCCAGGCTTTGTTGGCAACGATATGCATGGTGCTGACCGGGAAGCCGTAATTCGCGCCATTCGGCAGTTTGGTATCGGCATTTTTATCGCCCGGCAGTGCGGAGAACGGCACCTGCAACCAGACCACATCTTTCCCTGGCTTCAGCTCATTACTCACCCAGTACGGCGTCCAGGTGTAATAAAACACCGGTTTGCCCTCTTTGTAGCGACTGATGGTGTCGGCCATCATCGCTGCGTAGTTCCCCTGATTATGCGTCACGGTGTTGGTCAGTTCATACGCGGCAAGCTGGTGGTTGATCGCACCTTCGCAGCCCCAGCCAGGATTACAACCGGTTAAATCCGCTTTACCGTCGCCGTTGGTATCGAACAGTTTGGCGATCTTCGGCTCTTTCAGTTGTGCGATGTTGGTGATTTTGTACTGGTCGGCGGTTTTCTTATCGATCAGGTAACCCTGTGCCGCGCCGTTAACAAATACCCCTTCACGATAAAATTTCTTATCGCCACCGGCAGCTTCGTACATGTTGTCATGCAGTGGCGTCCAGTTCACGGCGGTGAAGGTTGCATCGCCGGAAGCAAGCAAGGTGTAGCCAACGTTGTAATCTACTTCGCTGGGTTTGTTGACGGTATAGCCTAATTTCTCCAGCGCACGGCTGACCAGCAGCGTCTGGAAGGTTTCTTCGGTGATGGTGCTTTGAACTGGATTAACAGTAATACCTTTGCCCGGCAGATCGGCAGCAAAAGTTTGTGTAGAGATAAGCGTGGCAAACGCTGTCGCAAAAAGTACGCTATGTCGCATTGTTATTCCTTTTTTTGGCAGGGTGATAATGCCCGGCGTCACCGGGCAAGTGCAGAGTTACTTAATGAATGGGCGGGTCAGCAGACCAACAGGGCCAGTGGTGTACCAGCGACGGTTGCCGCGACTGCGTGAGTCGCGCCCAACGGCCTGCGTCAGGCGATCGAGGATAATGGCGAGGATCACAATCCCGACGCCGCCAACGGTGGCAAGCCCCATATCCAGACGACCGATACCGCGAAGTACCATCTGACCCAGCCCGCCGACGGCAATCATCGAGGCAATGACCACCATAGAAAGGGCCAGCATCAGCGTCTGGTTAACGCCCGCCATAATGCTCGGCATCGCCAGCGGTAACTGAACTTTGAACAGCATCTGGCGCGGGCTGGCACCGAATGAGCGCGAGGCTTCAATCAGATCCGCCGGAACCTGGTTAATCCCCAGAATGGTCAGACGGATAATCGGCGGCAGAGCAAAGATGATCGTCACCACCACGCCCGGCACGTTACCGATACCAAATAGCATGACGATTGGCACCAGATAAACAAACGCTGGCGTGGTCTGCATGGCATCAAGCAGTGGACGAATAATTTTCGCCGCTCGCGGACTTCTCGCCAGCCAGATCCCCAGCGGCAAACCAATGACGATACAGAACAGCAGGGCGGTTAACACCAGCGCCAGGGTAACCATGGCCTGCGACCAGGCACCGATTGCGCCGATGGCAATCAGCGAAACCAGCGTCGCCACGCCCATTCCGACCCCGGAAATCTGCCAGGCGATGAGAGCGAAAACGATAATCGCCACCGGTGCGGGCATACCCAGCAGCAATTGCTGGAAACCGTTGAGGATATAATCAACCGGAACGCGCACGCCCTGGAAGACGGGACGGAAATGGGTAACAACCCAGTCGATCCCTTCAGTGACCCAACTGTCGAGCGGGATCAGCGTTTTATGGAACGGATCGAGAATATTAAAATGCTCGACGTTTGGCGCAGGCGTACTGGTCAGCCAGTCAGCACCACCGCCGTCAGTCGGTGCAGTCGCCGGTGTACCCCAGGCGTCTGCGGATTGCACGGCACTGTCCGCCGCTGGCGTGGTATCCCACGGATTATTTTGATCAGCCATTATTTACCCCCTCACGATCTAAAGCGCGCAGCAGCATTCCTTTCGAAATGATGCCGACATACTGTTGGTCCTCGTCGACCACGGGTACCGCACAGGGTGCCTGTCCGACATGAGAGAGCAACTCGCTAAGAGGCGTTTGTGCATCGACTGCTAACGGCGCATCAATCAGCGCCGCATCAAGACCTTGCTGCTGCGTTAACGCGGTTTTAAGCGAATCGATGGAAACTGCGCCGACAAACTTATTACCGCGTTCGATAACGTAGCCATATTCGCGATCTTCATCCTGCAATAATTTCAGTGCCGAACGTGGGCCGAAGCCAGGGGTTTTACGAATTAAGCCATTCGGTGTCCGGCGGGCAATATCTTTCGCACTGAATACCTGACTAATATCAACGCCACGGAAGAAGGTACGGACATAATCATTCGCCGGATTATTGAGAATTTCATCCGGTGTGCCGACCTGTACCACTTCACCATTTTGCATAATGGCAATTCGGTCGCCAATACGCATAGCTTCATCGAGATCGTGGGAAATAAAGACAATGGTGCGCTGATGTTTCGCCTGTAATTTTACCAGCTCATCCTGCATCTCGGTGCGAATTAATGGATCGAGCGCCGAGAAGGCTTCGTCCATTAATAATATATCCGGATTAATCGCTAACGCGCGGGCTAATCCCACACGTTGACGCATCCCGCCAGAGAGTTCATCCGGGTAGCTGTGGGCATAATTTTCCAGCCCGACCTGACGCAGTGCATCAAGGGCTTTTTCCCGGCGTTCTTCTGCATTAATTCCGGCCAATTCCATACCGAACGCAGTATTGTCCAGCACGGTCATATGCGGCATTAAGGCAAAGGACTGGAAGACCATCGCAATCTTTTTTCTGCGCACCTCACGGAGTTCGGCATCGGATATTTTGGCAATATCCACACCATCAATCAGCACTTGCCCGCGGGTGGGTTCAATCAGGCGATTGAGAAGGCGTACCATTGTGGATTTACCCGAGCCGGATAATCCCATGATGACAAATATCTCGCCTTCTTCAATGGCCAGACTGGCGTCTTTTACGCCAAGCGATAGCCCAGTTTTTTCCAGAATTTGTTCTTTCGAAAGTCCTTGTTCGATATATTTGAACGCTCGCTGTGGATGCTCGCCAAATATTTTATAAAGATTTTTAATTTCTAATTTAATTGCCATGCAATAGAAAGATTCCTTTATTTGTTTATGTCGATATATTACCCAATGGAAATAGTCACTTTTTTCTACCCTAACATACTGAGAATCTGAGGCAACCCCTGAGGGCAAATGTGGCATGAATATTGATGCGAGCAAATCGCCGGAATTTCCCGTGATATAAGGGCTGAGAGCAAATCGAGAAAAGTTGATATTTTTTGTCATAGATAGCGAAAAAACGCCTGAATATTGTAGTTTCAGGCGAATAATGCAACAGAGTCTCAGTGTAGATCACTACAGAATATTTGCGTGATAAAAAGCTATTTGGCGGGAATTATTTCCCTGCTGCGGGTAGTGATATTTTTGAAAATAACACCCTCAGAAATTCCAGTCTTCATCTTCTGTTTCAACCGCTTTCCCCATCACATAAGAGGAGCCTGAACCACGGCAGCCTGACGGCTGCAAATTGAAAACCGCCCCTGTTCGTCCTGTTGTTGCCGCACGCTCCGCAGAATATGTATGCTCTGAGGACCTGTT
>NZ_MIIV01000014.1:0-13845 GCF_001743015.1 Shigella sp. FC1567 | reverse complement strand
TTTCTGGTGCGTACCGGGCTGAGAGGCGGTGTAAGTGAACTGTAGTTGCCATGTTTTACGGCAATGAGAGCAGAGATAGCGCTGATGTCCGGCAGTGCTTTTGCCGTTACGCACCACGCCTTCAGTAGCGGAGCAGGAAGGACATCTGATGGAAATGGAAGCCACGCAAGCACCTTAAAATCACCATCATACACTAAATCAGTAAGTTGGCAGCATTACCTTTGCAGGCATGATAAAACATCATCAACAAAGATGAAACAAGACGTAATATGTTTTGAGTGAATGTAATAAAAATAGTGCTGCAAAACAAAACGATACCGCGATACTCTAAGTCTGGATAAATATGTGAGATCAATAAATGAAAATTATCAGTTTTGTTCTGCCTTGCTTGCTGGTCCTGGCTGGTTGTTCAACCCCTTCTCAGCCAGAAGCACCTAAACCGCCGCAGATTGGTATGGCAAATCCGGCGTCGGTCTATTGCCAGCAGAAGGGCGGGACGCTCATTCCAGTGTCGACAGCGCAAGGGGTCAGCAACAATTGCAAATTACCGGGCGGTGAAACGATTGATGAATGGGCATTGTGGCGACGGGACCATCCGGCTGGTGAAAAATAACCGCCGGATGCTGTACTAAAATCACAAGCTACGTAGCCAGTCGGCCAGCACCAGCGCATGGTTCTGCGTGGTGTTTTTTGCTGCGTAGAGCAGGGTCAGCGGCTGTTTTTTGGCGATGTCCGCCAGCCGCTTTCCTTCTTGCTCGTGTTGCGCCAGTTCTGCAAGATATTGCTCGCGAAAGGTTGTAAAATCGACGACTTCGCCGTGAAAGGCTTTGCGCAGTTCCGTTGACGGCGTGATTTCTTTATCCCACTCATCAAGGGCTAAATCGGTTTTTTTGATACCGCGCGGCCAGAGGCGGTCGACCAGTACGCGATAACCATCGCTCTGTTCAGCCGGATCATAAACGCGTTTGCACTGAATATTCATCGTGTTTGTTCTCCCTTTCACGCATGATTTGTCACGTCACTATAGCACCGGATATGAGCGAATTTCTTTGTCTCTCCCGGCGCAAAGTCCGAAAATCGCCATCAGTAGTGAAAGTATTGCAACACCCATCAGTGGTACGGACCAGTTACCGTTAGCATCGTGTATTTTACCCATTAGCGGCGGCCCACAGGCTGCCAGCAAATACCCGACGGATTGTGCCATCCCCGAGAGTGCCGCCGCCTGATGCGCAGAACTTGCCCGAAGACCAATGAACGTCAACCCCAGTATCATTGTTGCGCCGGAACCAAAACCGAAAAGCAGAGTCCAGGTGATCGCGTGCGCTGGCATAAAGCAGAGCCCAACAGCGCCCACTGCGCACATCAAGGCAACGAACGCTGCAATACCACGCTGGTCTTTCACATGATGTAAGAAAAGAGGGATCAGCAAACCGGGAGCTGCTGTGGCTAGTTGCAGCAAACCATGCAGTGAACCCGCCTGTGCTTCGCTATAGCCGTGACTGATGAGGATCGCCGGAAGCCAGCCAATAATCACGTAATAGACCAGTGAGTTGCTCCCAAGAAACAATGTGACCTGCCAGGCAAGCGGCGAACGCCAGATACCCCGAGTATGTAAGGCGCGCGAGGTACTCAAATTTGCATGTTGTTGGCTTCGCCACTGTGGCAGCCATAAAAAAAGAGCCAGCAGAGGAAAACACATCAGCATGAGCAACGCGCCTTGCCAGCCAAAACCGTTCAAAGCCAGCGGCACTACCATAGCCGATCCAAGTGCCGCCGCAGCTCCCATTGTCAGGGAATATGCGCCGGTAAGTCTGGCGACGGAATGAGGGAAATCGCGTTTAATTAATCCTGGCAGTAAGACATTGCCTAATGCAATCCCACCGCCAATGACCGCTGTACCGCCAAATAATAAGTAAGGCGAAGGGAGAGAGCGAATTGCGATACCAGCACAGATCAAAAGTAACGCGGCAAACAGGCTACGTTCCATACCAAAACGTCGCGCTACCGGGGCGGCCAAAGGTGAGATTAGCGCAAAGGCCAATAATGGCAGGGTGGTCAATAAGCCGGTTTGCGCTGTCGTCAGCGAGTAAGCGGAACGAATCGTATCCAGTAACGGTGCTGCGCCGGTAAAGGTGACGCGTAATGTTGTGGCAATCATCAGAATGCCAGCGATAAGGACAATCCTGTTTTTGCCGCTTAATGAAGTTGAACAGGTCATATGCTTCTCATTGTTACAAACGAGGCTGTACCTTACCGTTTTTATTGTTATGTTGAATCAAGCTAAAATGACAAATTATCGCTAAATTCGGACAAAATGATGCACAGGTTGAATCTCAATGGCTATGAACCCGACCGACACCATGAAGCCGCGGTCGCATTTTGTATTCACGCCGGAACGGATGAGTTAACCAGTCCTGTACATCAGCACCGCAAAGGACAGCTGATACTAGCATTACATGGTGCAATTACCTGTACGGTGGAAAATGCTTTGTGGATGGTGCCGCCGCAATATGCGGTTTGGATACCGGGCGGGGTGGAACATAGCAATCAAGTGACAGCTAACGCTGAACTCTGTTTTCTGTTTATCGAACCCAGCGCAGTGACAATGCCGACAACATGTTGCACATTGAAAATATCGCCCTTATGCCGGGAATTGATTTTAACCCTGGCAAACAGGACGACGACTCAGCGTGCTGAGCCGATGACCCGCAGATTAATACAGGTCCTGTTTGATGAACTCCCTCAGCAGCCACAACAACAGCTGCACCTGCCCGTTTCTTCTCATCCTAAAATCCGCACGATGGTGGAGATGATGGCGAAAGGGCCCGTCGAGTGGGGGTCATTAGGGCAATGGGCTGGCTTTTTTGCGATGAGTGAACGCAATCTTGCGCGACTGATCGTAAAAGAGACGGGGTTGAGTTTTCGCCAGTGGCGTCAGCAGTTACAGCTGATTATGGCACTTCAGGGATTAGTGAAAGGCGATACTGTACAGAAAGTTGCTCATACGCTGGGGTATGATTCAACAACGGCCTTTATTACTATGTTTAAGAAAGGCCTGGGGCAAACGCCAGGCCGATATATTGCGGGATTAACTACTGTTTCCCCACAATCAGCGAAACCAGACCCGCGGCAATAAGCGGGCCGACCGGTACGCCGCGAAACAGCGCCACGCCTAAAACAGTGCCTACCAGCAGCCCGGCGACCAGTTGCGGCTGGCTGCCCATTAAGGTCACGCCGCGCCCACCCAGCCAGGAGACAATCACGCCTACTGCAATTGCCACCAGCGATTTCCAGTTCAGAAACGAGTGAATCAAGGTTGAGGGCGGTAGCGTCCCGCTGGCGATGGGGGCCATAACGCCAATCGTCAGAATGATTATCCCGATACTTAGCCCCTGTTTTTCAATCCACGGGAAAAAGGTGCTTAACGGTGTGACGCGGACAATGATCAACACCAGAATTGAAACGGCGACAGTGGTGTTATGACTGATAAAGCCCAGCGCAGCTAACCCGAGCAGGATCAGCAAAGTGACATCAAACATCGTGGTTTCCTTGCCAAAAAATAATAAGCCTGCTTACTTTACGCTTGCTGCAGGAAGGAAGTAGAAAATCTTTACGTTTTTTGCATAAAAATCAGGCGAACTGTCATCAAACTGCCATTTGTGCACGCTAACAATAACGTGAAAACAGCTATCTCCCGGGGGCATGCTATGAACGATCAAATGTTCGTCGAGACACTGATTATCACGTCATCGTTTTTTGCCATTGCTGTTGTGCTGGTTTTGTCCGTTCTGCTTATTGAACGGACAGGCTAGTTACGCAGTGCGGCGGAAATTGACCAGTTCTGGTTGCGCAATGCGCAAATAATCCGTGGTTTTCAAAATAACGGATTTATCCAGCATCCCTGCATTGAAGGCGATTTCATCAAATCGTTCGAAGAGTAGAGGGTCGGCAACCAGTTTGAGTTTTGGATGGAAGCTGAAAGGGGGGATCGCGCCGAAGACACAGCCTGTGAGTTCATCGACTTCAGCAGGGCTGGCTAACGAAGCGCGTAATCCGCCTATATGGCTGGCAAGTTGGCTCAGATCGGCCTGTTGATCGGCAGCGAGGATCGCCAGAACATGTTGATTTACGCCATTGCCTTTGACTTTACATACCAGTGCCTTAGCTCCCTGGCCTAAAGCGGTGCCACGAATTTCTGACACCGCTTCACATTTACCTACCGCTTCATGGGTAACGACGCGGAAGTTAGCACCTTCTTGTGATAATAAAGCGATTAACCGCTGATGCGTCACGCTTCCTTTAGCCATTTCAGTCATTTCACGCTCCTGAGATTACAAGCAAACAACCACAGAAGGTTATCATGAACGGCTGTTTTTGTTCTGCTTATTGACATATAAACGCTCATCGGAAGCTTTATACGCATCATGTAACTGAGGTGTACTGGCAATAGCGGACACTACCATTTGTTCTTTTTTTAAGCAGCCATCTGATGATATTTTTCCCTGAAGGCTGCCGGGGAGATATTCCCCAGACGAGAGTGACGACGCTGACGATTGTAGAAAATCTCAATGTATTCCCGTATTACTGAGATGGCTTCTGAAGTGGCACACTGAATTTGGCCACTTCACGCCCCGAATCGGTATCGGTTAGCGTGACATTGAGAAAACGCCAGAGGAGAGGGCGGTCATGAGTGTAAAAGATATTCCGCAAATTGTTTTTGTTAATATCCAGCAGCACAATCCCTTTTAGCTGCCCTGCAACATACACCGGCGTCAGCAAACTCATCACGTTCTGTTTAGTACGCTGATCCTGGTAAATGCTCGACAATACGGTACGCCCGGTAAATACCTTTTCAATATCTTTGCGATCGATACCAATACTTCCTGACTGCAGGAAGGACCAGTTATTCATCGCAAAGTATTCAACATTAACCGGCTCATAAAAATAGACATAGCGGTCATTGAGATCGAGATAATAGTGAAATTTCTCTTCGGCCATCCCAAGACCTGAACCGTAATCATCCTGGTGGCGGTTGCCTTCCACTGCCTGATCAAAAGCGGGTAATAGTGCTGCAGCTTCCACAATTGTGTCGCAGTCAGTGGATGCGGTTTGTAGTGTGCCGCGTAAGCCCGGGTATTTATGAGCAGTCAGGTTTAAGCCATGGGTATTATTGGCAGACTCAAAAGCCTCGCAGATGGCGCGCCGCTGTTCTGGCGACACTTCCGACTGCTCAGCAGCGAGAGCGCGCATCACATGCGCGGCAATACTCTGATTCTGATACTTATCATAAAGAAAGGAGGAGTCTGCTTTCTGCACGATATAGCGCAGATAGGCACTCATTGCTCTGTCGCTGGCGACAAGTTCAAAAATAAGGAAGGAAGATGTCAGCACAATGACACTTGCGGCGATAAAATGCCGGAGCATTCTATGGTGCAATTTCATGATAAATGGCACTCCTTCAGTTAGTGAAACGAGAAAACCAGATAAAGTTCGATTGCGGCCTGGCACAGGGGCGCTAATTATACTCATCTCTGCGCCGCTGGGGAGGGGAAATTTAGGGGTAATAGTAATAAATTGTATGCAAAAGCCACGCAAAAAGCATGGCTCTGAATATTTTTGCACTTAAATATGATGAATAATCACTTTGTTGCCCCCCTCGCTTTTCGCTTCGCGTAAGGCTTTATCTGCTTCCGTCATGACAAGCGAGATATTACGCGTGTCACCCGTTGAAAAAACCGTGCCAATACTGATGGTCATTTGTTCAGGAACATCATATCTGTTACTAAAGCCGGTCAGGAGTTCGACATTTTTACGTATACGATCCGCAATGATTTTTGCCTGGGCACTATTGAGTTCGGTAAATAGCAAGCCAAACACCTCACCCTCCAGTCGCGCTAAAATATCATCAGGGCGGATGCTTTGCTGGATAATATCGACAATTGAAACCAGCACTTTATCACCCACACGATGTCCCCATTGGGCATTGATGCGTTTGAACTGATTAATATCAACCAGCATGACACAGAAGTCCTTAACAACAGGTCGCGACAATAATGACTCTACGCTGTTGAAAAAGTAGCGCCGATTATAAATATTGGTCAGCACATCATGAACTGCCAGTTTGCTGGAGAGTTGCAGCTCCTGAAAAATGTTATAAATCAGAAAAGACACAACAAACAGTTTACTGGAAACTTCAATCCCGCGACTGATATACCAGATGGTGTAATTATACTCATCCAGAGTCAGTAGAAGTAAGTTGCAGCATAGCGATGCCAGACATAATAATGCTATTAACGGCCATAGTTCGCTGGCTAATCGTGTACGCATGATAATAAAGAACAGTAAAAATGCCCACAGACAAACCAATATTTTTGTATAGTTGATTCCCCTGGTCGCAGTATGGTTGTCCGGACAGTAGTCGACGACATACAAAGAATAGTCAGCGTTATAACTGCTCAGATTGTGTGCCAGAAGGGGAAAAACTAAAAAAGGAATCAACGCCAGCAACAGGATTCCCGTTTTTTTCTTATTGTTGTCAAGGATGTTGTCTTTTCCATAACAAAAGAGTGCCAGCGAGGTTAAACAAATAAAACTGAGTTGGCGGAAAATATAGAAAATAGAAACATCATTCGACTTTGTCTGGATCAGTGTACTGCCGTTAATTGGTTTATGGATAATTACAATGGTTTCAACTAAATAGATAAGGCCACTTAAGAATGCAAGGCTTAAAATGAGTGTTGGTAAAATTTGTTTGTTAGTGAAATATTTCATTAACATGAAAAGAAAAATGACGGCGTTAAGGAAAAACAAAGCCACAACAACCATCAGGTAATTCATCTGTGGGATGAGTTTTACATTTGTGTTTTCGTTATATAAGGTAGTAATGCAAAATAAAATTAATGTCAGCAATAAACTGAAAATAAAAAAGCTTTGAGCTTTTAATTTTTGTGTACCCATAGAAACCATAAAAAGGAGAGCAATGTGAGTGCTGGATTTTATTGATGGCAGAGATATATAGTTTTGACCAGGATCAATTTTCGTTAACGATAAAAAATATTTAAAGAATAACCCCATGGAAATACGTGTTGACTGAATCATTTTTCCGAATGATTGTTTTCTGGAACTAAATTATGTAAAGGTTATGCTGTCATATTTAAAGCGATTGTAAGCTAATGTATGTAATAAATGAGATAATTTACAGTAAGCTAAAAATCAGCCAGGCGATAATGACCTGGCTGATAGTTTTAGTCTTTAGCTGTTGCATTTTGTTTATGAAACAGTTCACGGAACACCGGATAAATATCATCCTGGTCGCGGATGTGCTGCATCGCAAAGTTGTCGAAAGTAGATTGCAGATGCTCATATTCTCGCCACAATGTCTGATGTGCACGACGGGTAATTTCGATATAGCTGTAATAACGAACAACAGGTAATAATTTTTTCGCCAGGATTTCATGGCAAAGCGGAGAGTCATCGGCCCAGTTATCGCCGTCCGATGCTTGTGCAGCGTAAATATTCCACTGTGCCGGGTTATAACGCTCTTTCACTACCTCATCCATCAGTTTCAGGGCGCTGGAAACAATGGTGCCGCCTGTTTCCTGCGAGTAGAAAAACTCATGTTCATCGACTTCTTTCGCTTGGGTATGATGGCGGATGTATACGACTTCCACGTTCTTATACGTTCTGCTGAGGAACAGATACAGCAGAATATAAAAACGCTTAGCCATATCTTTAGTGGATTGATCCATTGAACCGGAAACGTCCATCAGGCAAAACATCACTGCTTGGCTGGAGGGATCGGGCCGCTTCTCGTAGTTCTTGTAACGTAAATCGAAGGTGTCAATAAAAGGGACGCGTTCAATTTTGGCACGTAATTCTGCAATTTCTTTGCGCAGACGTTCCTCTTCCAGCAGTTGCGCAGGTTCACTGTTGCTGATGATGGCCAAATTCTCTTCCAGCGCATGAAGTTCCCGTCGCTTGCCCGCCGTCATGGCTGTGCGTCGCGCCAGTGAGTTCTGCAAGGAACGCACAACGCTGATATTGGCTGGAACGCCGTTAGCGGTATAACCCGCCCGATGCGTTTTATATTCGGTCAGCTGGCGTTGTTGGTTTTGTTTCAGATTCGGTAAGGCCAAATCTTCAAAGAGCAGATCAAGATACTCATCTTTCGAAATCTGAAAGACAAATTCATCCTGACCTTCACCATCCTGGCTGGCCTGGCCCTGACCACTGCCGGAACCTCCGCCGCCACCCTGGGGACGTTCAATTCGGTCGTTCTGGACGAAATGGTCATTGCCCGGATGTACGCGGTGGCGCAGGCCGCCACGCCCCTGATGAAACATCGGTTCGCTAATATCTTCCGTGGGAATGGATATGGATTCGCCGCTGTCGACGTCAGTCACCGAACGCTTATTCATGGCCTCGGAGATCGACTGTTTAATTTGCGCTTTATAACGGCGTAAAAAACGCTGGCGATTCACCATGCTTTTGTTTTTGCCGTTCAGACGCCGGTCAATAAACCAGGTCATATGCCCCCCGTACTACATTTGCCAACTGTATGCTACGCCTGTGTTGCCATTTCTCTGGCCCACGGTTCGCTGTCGTTGTAGGCCCGGTAGCATGTGTACCGGGCAGGGTTGTTAAGACGATTTACGTACGCGCAAATACCATTCGCACAGTAAACGCACCTGTTTACGGGTGTAGCCTTTTTCCATCATACGGTCGACAAAGTCGTCGTGTTTCTTCTGCTCGTCGGTTGACGTTTTGGCGTTAAACGAGATAACCGGCAACAGCTCCTCGGTATTGGAGAACATTTTCTTCTCGATAACCGTGCGCAGTTTTTCATAGCTGGTCCAGTTCGGATTGCGTCCGCTGTTATTCGCTCTGGCGCGCAGTACGAAGTTAACAATCTCGTTGCGGAAATCTTTTGGATTACTGATCCCCGCCGGTTTCTCGATTTTCTCCAGCTCGGCGTTAAGAGACTCGCGGTCAAACAGCTGCCCGGTATCCGGATCGCGATACTCCTGATCCTGAATCCAGAAATCCGCGTAGGTAACATAACGGTCGAAAATGTTTTGCCCATATTCGGAATAGGATTCAAGGTAGGCCGTCTGGATCTCTTTGCCGATAAACTCGGCATATTTCGGGATCAGATAACCTTTCAGGAACTCCAGATAGCGTTCTGCCTGCTCTTGCGGGAACTGCTCGCGCTCGATCTGCTGTTCCAGGACGTAGAACAGATGGACCGGGTTTGCCGCCACTTCTACATGATCGAAGTTGAACACGCGGGAGAGGATCTTAAACGCAAAACGCGTCGACAGACCGTTCATCCCTTCATCGACACCGGCGTAGTCACGATATTCCTGATACGACTTGGCTTTGGGATCGGTGTCTTTCAGACTTTCGCCATCATAAACCCGCATCTTTGAATAAATGCTGGAGTTTTCTGGCTCTTTCAGGCGCGAAAGAATGGAAAAACGTGACAGTGTTTCCAGCGTGCCAGGGGCGCATGGGGCGTGAGTCAATTCACTGTGATTAAGCAATTTCTCGTAGATTTTGATCTCTTCGGAAATGCGCAAGCAATACGGCACCTTCACGATGTAAACACGGTCGAGGAAGGCTTCGTTGTTTTTGTTATTACGGAAAGTGACCCATTCGGACTCGTTCGAGTGGGCGAGAATAATCCCGTTGAACGGCAGGGCGGAGATACCTTCCGTCCCGTTGTAGTTACCTTCCTGAGTGGCGGTTAACAAGGGATGCAGCACTTTTATCGGTGCTTTAAACATCTCAACGAATTCCATGATCCCCTGATTGGCGCGGCACAGCGCACCGGAATAGCCGTAGGCGTCCGGGTCATTCTGCGCGTAGTGTTCGAGTTTACGAATATCGACTTTCCCAACCAGCGCGGAGATGTCCTGGTTGTTCTCATCGCCGGGTTCCGTTTTGGCGATAGCAATTTGTTGCAGAATTGACGGCCAGACCTTCACTACCCGGAACTTAGTGATATCGCCACCAAATTCATGCAGGCGTTTTGCCGCCCACGGCGACATGATGGTGCCGAGATAACGGCGAGGAATGCCATACTCTTTTTCCAGAATCTGCGCATCTTCCTGCGGATTGAAAAGACAGAACGGATGATCGTTGACCGGGCTACGCTCACCGTTGGCGCTCAATACATAAATCGGTACGAGCTGCATTAATGATTTCAGTCGCTCAGCAAGCGATGATTTACCCCCACCCACAGGCCCCAGCAGATACAGGATTTGTTTCTTCTCTTCCAGCCCCTGAGCCGCGTGTTTCAGATAAGAGACAATCTGTTCAATCGCGTCTTCCATGCCGTAAAACTCTTCAAACGCCGGATAACGTGCAATGACCCGGTTAGAAAAGAGTCGAGAAAGTCTGGGTTCCTGGGCTGTATCGACCATGACAGGCTCACCGATAGCCATCAATAGCCGCTCAGCCGCGTTGGCATAAGCACTGCGATCTTGCCGACAAGTGGTAAGAAACTCCTGCAGTGTGAACTCTTCGTCCTTGGCAGCTTCATATCGCTGGCGATAGTGATCGAATATATTCATGGTATGCCGTCCTTTCGTTTTTTAGCACAGGTTAAGAGCCGTTCATATGAATAGTAGAGCCTCCCGGAAGAGGTAAACTGAACGACGTCTCTTGCTAAAACACAGCAACTCTCATGCCATTTTATCGACGATGAGAACAACGTGCCCGGTGATACACCTTCAAAATTAAGCGTAGATGGCAAATGGAAAACTTGCCTGCACGGCTTTCTTAATTTCAATGGCATATCAACAACTCATCCATAAATTTTGCATAATTAATGTAAAGACCAGGCTCGCCAGTAACGCTAAATTCATTTGGCTGTAAGCGCGGTGTCATCCGCGGCAGGAAAATTAAACAGTTACTTTAAAAAATGAAAACGTAAAAAGGTTGGGTTTCGATGTATTGACGGGTAAACTTTGTCGCCCGCTAAACATTTGTTTAAGGAATGATTAATTGTGACCAAACTCAAACTTCTGGCACTTGGAGTGCTTATCGCAACGTCTGCAGGCGTAGCGCACGCTGAAGGTAAATTTTCCTTGGGCGCAGGCGTAGGTGTCGTTGAGCACCCATATAAAGATTACGATACCGATGTTTACCCAGTACCGGTAATCAACTATGAAGGCGATAACTTCTGGTTCCGTGGCTTAGGTGGTGGTTACTACCTGTGGAATGACGCAACGGATAAACTTTCAATTACCGCTTACTGGTCGCCGCTTTACTTCAAAGCGAAAGACAGTGGCGATCACCAAATGCGTCACCTGGATGACCGTAAGAGCACCATGATGGCTGGTCTGTCTTATGCTCACTTTACCCAGTACGGTTACCTGCGTACCACCCTGGCTGGCGATACCCTGGATAACAGCAACGGCATTGTCTGGGATATGGCCTGGTTGTATCGTTACACCAACGGTGGCCTGACCGTGACTCCGGGTATTGGTGTGCAGTGGAACAGCGAAAACCAGAACGAATACTATTATGGCGTATCGCGCAAAGAGTCCGCTCGCAGCGGTCTGCGTGGCTATAACCCGAACGACAGCTGGAGCCCTTACCTGGAGCTGAGCGCCAGCTACAACTTCCTCGGCGACTGGAGTGTTTACGGTACCGCGCGCTATACCCGTCTGTCTGATGAAGTTACTGACAGCCCGATGGTGGATAAATCCTGGACTGGCCTGATTTCTACCGGGATCACCTACAAATTCTGATAATGCATCTTTCCAGGGCATTTTGTGCATAAAAACAGGGCGTCACGCCCTGTTTTGCATTACGGTGGTGCAATACCTGGGAGGAAACAATGCAACAAAAAATGATTCAATTTAGTGGCGATGTCTCACTGCCAGCCATAGGGCAGGGAACATGGTATATGGGCGAAGATGCCAGTCAGCGCAAAACAGAAGTTGCTGCACTACGCGCGGGCATTGAGCTCGGTTTAACCCTCATTGATACCGCCGAAATGTATGCCGATGGCGGTGCCGAAAAGGTGGTTGGGGAAGCATTAACCGGTCTGCGTGATAACGTCTTTCTCGTCTCTAAAGTCTATCCGTGGAATGCTGGCAGGCAAAAAGCGATAAATGCATGCGAAGCCAGTTTACGCCGTCTCAATACTGATTATCTCGATCTCTACTTATTACACTGGTCTGGCAGTTTCGCTTTTGAAGAGACTGTTGCAGCGATGGAAAAATTGATCGCCCAGGGAAAAATCCGCCGCTGGGGCGTTTCTAACCTTGATTATGCTGATATGCAGGAACTCTGGCAGCTGCCGGGGGGAAATCAGTGTGCCACTAATCAGGTGCTTTACCATCTCGGTTCACGAGGGATTGAGTACGATCTACTCCCCTGGTGCCAGCAACAGCAGATGCCGGTGATGGCTTACAGTCCATTAGCCCAGGCCGGGCGGTTGCGCAATGGACTGTTAAAAAACGCGGTAGTCAACGAAATTGCACATGCTCACAATATCAGCTCGGCACAAGTATTGTTGGCGAGGGTAATCAGCCATCAGGGTGTGATGGCGATTCCAAAAGCGGCCACGATTGCCCATGTTCAACAGAATGCGGCTGTGCTTGAGGTCGAACTTTCGTCAGCGGAATTAACCATGCTGGATAAAGCGTATCCGGCACCAAAAGGAAAAACTGCGCTGGATATGGTGTGATGTTGATACGTGCCGGATGCATCGCACCCGGCACACAACATTAACGCAAATTAACGTTTCGCAACGCGAATGGATTGCGCCAGATGTGCAGGTTTCTCTTTGGTGACTTTTTGCGTTTCTGAAGCGTAAGCCGTTTCTACACAAACAAATGTTTTGTAGCCATCATCCGGCATATCGCCCATGCTAATTGAAAGCGCCGGTCCCGGGTTCCAGCCTACAACGTTCAGATGATGCTGGTGGCCTACGGCGATAATACGATTCAGCGCTTCATCATTAATCACGCTGCAATCTTGCGGATTCAGATACACGCGATCGGTACGGTCAGGGAAGGTCTGAATACCGTCGGTCAGTACATCTTCTTTCGCGTCATTCACTTTATCAATGAAGCGATCGCCCAGCCCACTGACGCTTACCTTAGCGATATCACCCACGTTAAAGTAGGTATGCAGGGCAGAGGTGGTTTCAAATTCGCCATGTGATTCAAGATCGATTTCACAGGTTTTACCCACGCGGAAATGCGCTAACAGCGTAAAGTCGTGCGGACAGAATTTTTTCGTCTCTTCGCTTTGCGTCAATTCAAAAGTCAGCGCTACGCCATCAGCATCTTCATGATGTGATTTCAGCGTCCACGGCAGGTTGCGGGCAAAACCGTGCGCAGGCAGACCTTGTTGTGCCGCCGGACCAAACCACGGCCAGCAAACCGGTACGCCACCGCGAATAGCGACGCCATTTTTGAACGGTGTGTTGTTGCTCAACCACAGAACTTCTTCTTCACCCGCAGGTTTCCACGAGAGAAGGTGTGCGCCCTGTAATGCAAAAGAGGCTTTTACCTGGGGATGATCGACCACAATGAGGTCCAGTTCATCCAGTTTACGACGGGAGAGGACAGGGGAGATTTGTTCGATGACCGGAAGGGCAAAAATTTTCTTAATCATGACGCAGTCCTTTAACTTCATTTTATCAGGTAAAAAAAAGAGCGACCGAAGTCGTAATGCCGATCAGTTAAGGATCAGTTGACCGATCCAGTGGCTGTGTAAGAATCCGGAAACGCTCACTTGTTTCCGGATTTTTTTATGCACATTGGACAGGCTCTTGATCTGGTATCCCGTTACGATTCTCTGCGTAACCCACTGACTTCTCTGGGG
>NZ_MIIV01000013.1:0-13865 GCF_001743015.1 Shigella sp. FC1567 | reverse complement strand
GCCATTCATGGCCATATCAATGATTTTCTGGTGCGTACCGGGCTGAGAGGCGGTGTAAGTGAACTGTAGTTGCCATGTTTTACGGCAATGAGAGCAGAGATAGCGCTGATGTCCGGCAGTGCTTTTGCCGTTACGCACCACGCCTTCAGTAGCGGAGCAGGAAGGACATCTGATGGAAATGGAAGCCACGCAAGCACCTTAAAATCACCATCATACACTAAATCAGTAAGTTGGCAGCATTACCCCATAATTAATGTGAATATATAAAATATTTTTAGCACAACGCTATGTTCACTGTCACCCGCTCAACAGATCACGGTTATCGTACGTTTTTTATACTGCTCAGGGATAAAAAAGGCCCCTGTCGAAATTGCAGGGGCCTGGTACGAGCAAGCATCATATTGGGCGACATGATGCAACGGTAAAAATCATTTGGCCTGATGGCGTTCAATGATTCCTTTCATTTCAGCAACCGCCGCCCCGTCTACGACATAACGCGAATACTCGTCCGCGTGTGCATCTGATGACATGGACAATCCTTGATTACGATAACGCATCGGTGAAGCTTGCCACGCTCCCGCGGAGCTATGGACTTCCAGCACTCCGGCATCGAGGAAGTGGTGCAGGTTTTCTGCACGGACTCCTGCTCCGGCCATAATGATTGGAGCATCACGATGGGCAATAAGTTCCATAATTTTTGATAAACCTTGCAGTGCATCTGATTTTTGCCCTGATGTCAGCACCCGGGCGATGCCCAATTCCGCAAGATTACTGAGTGTATTTAAAGGGTTAGCGCACATATCGAAGGCGCGATGAAAAGTCACTGCCAGCGGACCGGCAGCAGCCATTATTTTTTCCATTCGTGGCATATCGACATTCCCGTCAACATCGAGCACGCCCGTCACCAGTCCAGGAAAACCTAATTCGCGGACTGTGCGCACATCCTCAAGAATGGCGGCAAACTCACCGTCGCTGTAGCAAAAATCACCACCGCGTGGGCGGATAATCGGATGCACAGGGATCGTCACCCACTGGCGCACGGATTTCAGTACACCCAACGACGGCGTTAAGCCCCCCTCTTTTGGGGCTGCGCATAATTCAACTCTGTCTGCGCCGTTTTGCTGCGCCGTTAGTGCACATTCCATGCTGTAACAGCAAATTTCCAGTAATGCCATTTTTACTCCTTAATTACGCCGACTGCTCGCTGGCAACGATCTCTTCAATGGACCACGGATGAAACTTAATAGTTGTTTTGCCATCGGTGACCGCCAGCGTCGGATTCGGTAATCGCTCATACTCACCTTTTGGCGAACTGGTTTTCACTGAGATCCCCGGTAGGCTGAGTCCTTCATCAGAAAGCAATGCCAGCGCACGGGCATTCAGCGTTTCTGGATCACCCGGCAGAACGATTTCAATATGTTCCCAACCTTCGTGTGGGTAACGTTTTTCCCCGGGCCACGGTAGCTCCACAATGGAAAACTGCCAGTGCGCAACCTGTACCGGTTCATGCAATTTAAACAGACAAATCGGTCTGCCATTGATCATATTTTCTGACAAAAGCTCGCCACACTGTTCAAAACCGCGACGCCAGCGCTCAGCGGTGACGTTTTGATGGCAACGCAAAGAAATGTGATCGGCAGTCAGCGGAGTGATATCCAACCCCAGACGGCGGGAGAGTTCATCTAATGCGTGGGTAAATCGCGGTAAATCCGATGCAATATCCTGCAGCTCGTCGATAGATTGCCAGTTCGCCATAATCACTCTTCGTCTTTCAGTAAAAGCGTTAATTTACCCTGTTGCCCTGCGCCAACCAACCGCTGATTTCACGCCGCTTCTGATGCAATAGTGAAAACGGCAATACGCCACGCGCACGTTGCTGACGAAAACAGCCATTTGCAGTATACTCCCGCCCTAATTTCTTTAACTGGTGCGGGCAATTTTTGCTCGCTTCATCAATGTAAGGTATTCCGGTGAATATTCAGGCTCTTCTCTCAGAAAAAGTCCGTCAGGCCATGATTGCGCAGGCGCGCCTGCGGATTGCGAACCGCAGGTTCGTCAGTCAGCAAAAGTTCAGTTCGGCGACTATCAGGCTAACGGCATGATGGCAGTTGCTAAAAAACTGGGTATGGCACCGCGACAATTAGCAGAGCAGGTGCTGACTCATCTGGATCTTAACGGTATCGCCAGCAAAGTTGAGATCGCCGGTCCAGGCTTTATCAACATTTTCCTTGATCCGGCATTCCTGGCTGAACATGTTCAGCAGGCGCTGGCGTCCGATCGTCTCGGTGTTTCTACGCCAGAAAAACAGACCATTGTGGTTGACTACTCTGCGCCAAACGTGGCGAAAGAGATGCATGTCGGTCACCTGCGCTCTACCATTATTGGTGACGCAGCAGTGCGTACTCTGGAGTTCCTCGGTCACAAAGTGATTCGCGCAAACCACGTCGGCGACTGGGGCACTCAGTTCGGTATGCTGATTGCATGGCTGGAAAAGCAGCAGCAGGAAAACGCCGGTGAAATGGAGCTGGCTGACCTTGAAGGTTTCTACCGCGATGCGAAAAAGCATTACGACGAAGATGAAGAGTTTGCCGAGCGTGCACGTAACTACGTGGTAAAACTGCAAAGCGGTGACGAATATTTCCGCGAGATGTGGCACAAACTGGTCGACATCACCATGACGCAGAACCAGATCACCTACGATCGTCTCAACGTGACGCTGACCCGTGATGACGTGATGGGCGAAAGCCTCTACAACCCAATGCTGCCAGGAATTGTGGCGGATCTCAAAGCCAAAGGTCTGGCAGTAGAAAGCGAAGGGGCGACCGTCGTATTCCTTGATGAGTTTAAAAACAAGGAAGGCGAACCGATGGGCGTGATCATTCAGAAGAAAGATGGCGGCTATCTCTACACCACCACTGATATCGCCTGTGCGAAATATCGTTATGAAACACTGCATGCCGATCGCGTGCTGTATTACATCGACTCCCGTCAGCATCAACACCTGATGCAGGCATGGGCGATCGTCCGTAAAGCAGGCTATGTACCGGAATCCGTACCGCTGGAACACCACATGTTCGGCATGATGCTGGGTAAAGACGGCAAACCGTTCAAAACCGCGCGGGTGGTACAGTGAAACTGGCCGATCTGCTGGATGAAGCCTTGGAACGTGCACGCCGTCTGGTGGCAGAAAAGAACCCGGATATGCCAGCTGACGAGCTGGAAAAACTGGCTAACGCGGTTGGTATTGGAGCGGTGAAATATGCGGATCTCTCCAAAAACCGCACCACGGACTACATCTTCGACTGGGACAACATGCTGGCGTTTGAGGGTAATACCGCGCCATACATGCAGTATGCTTACACGCGTGTATTGTCCGTGTTCCGTAAGGCAGAAATTAACGAAGAGCAACTGGCTGCAGCTCCGGTAATCATCCGTGAAGATCGTGAAGCGCAACTGGCAGCTCGCCTGCTGCAGTTTGAAGAAACCCTCACCGTGGTTGCCCGTGAAGGCACGCCGCATGTGATGTGTGCTTACCTGTACGATCTGGCTGGTCTGTTCTCTGGCTTCTACGAGCACTGCCCGATCCTCAGCGCAGAAAACGAAGAAGTGCGTAACAGCCGTCTGAAACTGGCACAACTGACAGCGAAGACGCTAAAGCTGGGTCTGGATACGCTGGGTATTGAGACAGTAGAGCGTATGTAATCGATTTTTCGTGAGAGTAAAGCCTGATCAGGGTTACCTGATCAGGCTTTTTTATTGCCATCTAAATGTATTCTGAAAATGGACATGCCATTGTTTTCTGACTGTTGGATAAGAGGCCAGAAGCGTAATATCCGGCCCCAGGGAAACGATAACGGTTGAATTTAAGGAATACCGCAGTGTTTAAATTTCTTGTATTAACATTAGGCATTATCTCTTGCCAGGCTTACGCAGAAGATACGGTTATAGTAAACGACCATGACATTTCAGCCATCAAAGATTGTTGGCAAAAAAATTCAGATGATGATACTGACATTAACGTGATCAAATCATGCCTGCGACAAGAATACAATCTCGTCGATGCGCAATTAAATAAAGCCTATGGTGAAGCTTATCGTTATATAGAACAAGTGCCACGCACAGGTGTAAAAAAACCTGATATCGAACAACTTAACTTGCTTAAAAAATCACAGCGAGCCTGGCTGGATTTTAGGGACAAAGAATGTGAATTAATCCTTTCAAATGAGGACGTTCAGGATTTAAGTGACCCTTATTCTGAATCAGAATGGCTCTCATGTATGATCATACAGACCAATACGCGAACTCGCCAGTTGCAGCTATACCGTAACTCTGAAGATTTTTATCCAAGCCCTTTGACAAGAGGATAATTCACATCTTTTTGGCATGTTTTGTTGCAAGCTATTCCTGATAAATAATTGCAACAAGACATCGAGCCTTTTTCACTGAGTTATTAAACATACTCGCGAGCGCGTAATTTTTTTGTCCTTCAGCGATAATTCACAATCACTTCATTACGTTGTACCTTTAGCGGTGGAATTAACCGCCCACCGCCTGGCACTTCCCAGATAAATCGCAACGGTTCTGCTGCCGCTATACCGGAAAAGGCCACGGTGGTTCCGCTCTGCCCCTCTAATTCGACACAACGAGATTGCGAACACAAGCGAACCCGCAGTCCTGAAGGTGTCGGGCCGATAAGCTGATAACGCCACGCTACCAGCGTCATCAATCCTGAAGCAGGTTGTCGCGTAGAAAGAGGCGCAGACGACATCGACTCACCGCGATGATTTAGCGTAATTCCTACACTACTTGCCTGCCACATCCCCTCCCCGGCGGCTTGCACCAGCAGCGGAAACAATAATATTGCTAATAAGGTTCTCATTATTTGCCGCCAATTGTCGCCGTCATGCGGATATGTCGGTTATCAGACAGTTCCAGATTCGACAGGACCACTAACTGCGGCAAGCTGCGGCGCAGGAAGCGAGACAATAATGGTCGCAGCGCGTGGTTCACCAACAATACTGGCGGCGCACCCAGCATCTCCTGACGGGATAGCGCTTCCTGAGTTTGCGCCAGTAAACGATCCGCCAGCCCTGGCTCCAGTCCTCCCCCGCCCTGCAGCGCCTGTAGTAACAAACGTTCCAGCGGTGTATCGAGGCCAATAACATGGACTTCATCTTTGCCAGGAAACCACTGCTGGGTAATCGCCCGTCCCAACGCCACGCGCACGACGGCGGTTAATTCATGTGGATCGCTTTGGATGGGCGCATGTTCCGCCAGCGTTTCGAGAATGGTGCGCATATCGCGAATCGGTACTTTTTCATCGAGGAGATTTTGCAGCACTTTATGCAGTGTGGTGAGCGTGACGACGCCAGGAACGAGATCTTCCGTCAGCTTTGGCATCTCCTGGGCGACGCGATCCAACAGCTGTTGCGCCTCCTGACGACCAAACAGCTCTGCGGCATGCTGGCTAATGAGGTGGTTAAGATGCGTTGCTACCACCGTGCTGGCCTCAACCACTGTGTACCCCTGAATCTGCGCCTGTTCTTTTAGCGCACTTTCAATCCAGATAGCATTCAGGCCAAATGCCGGATCGACGGTCGCCTCACCAGGTAACGTCCCGGCAGCGGTTCCAGGGTTAATCGCCAACCAGCGCCTCGGATAAGCATCACCACTGCCAATCTCCACGCCTTTCATCAAAATGCGATAGCGGGCAGGTTGCAGATCCATATTGTCGCGAATGTGCACCACTGGCGGCAGAAATCCCATCTCCTGGGCAAATTTCTTGCGGATACTGCGTATACGGCCCAACAACTCACCATCCTGCTGGAAATCGACCATCGGGATCAGTCGATAACCCACTTCCATTCCCAGAGAATCTTCCAGTTGTACATCGTTCCACGTCGCTTCGACAACGGTATTATTCTCTGCCATTTTTACCGGTTTGGGTTCGGCAGGCGCTTTTTGTTCGCATCCGCGTATCCACCAGGCCAGCCCCAGCAATCCGGCAGTGAACAGCAAAAATACCAGGTTCGGCATTCCAGGCACCAAGCCGAGTAAACCGAGCACGGCGGCGCTTAACAACATAACGCTTGGGTTACTGAAAAGCTGATTCACCATCTGCTCGCCAACATCCTGATCGGTGCTGACACGCGTAACGATGACCCCCGCGGCGGTAGAAATCACCAGCGCCGGAATTTGTGCCACCAGACCGTCGCCAATGGTCAATAGCGTATAACTTTCCGCCGCGTGTCCCATGCTCATGCCATGTTGCAGCACGCCGACCAGCAACCCGCCGACAACGTTAATGACCATGATGAGGATCCCGGCGATGGCATCGCCGCGAACAAACTTACTTGCCCCGTCCATTGAGCCGTAAAAATCGGCTTCCTGAGTCACTTCGGAGCGGCGTTTTTTCGCCTCATCTTCACCAATCAATCCAGCGTTAAGGTCGGCGTCAATCGCCATCTGCTTACCCGGCATACCATCGAGAACAAAGCGCGCACCCACTTCTGCGATACGCCCGGCACCTTTGGTAATGACCATAAAGTTGATGATCACGAGAATGACAAACACCACGATACCTATAGCGAAATTGCCACCAACGAGGAAGTGACCGAACGCTTCGACCACCTTCCCTGCCGCCGCCGCGCCGGTATGCCCTTCCATCAAAATGATACGGGTTGAAGCCACGTTAAGTGCCAGACGCAACAACGTAGTAAACAACAGAATGGTCGGAAACGCAGCAAACTCAAGCGTGCGCTGGGTAAACATCGCCACCAGCAACACCATGATCGACAAGGCAATATTGAAGGTAAACAACAGGTCGAGTATGAATGCGGGCAGTGGCAGCACCATCATCGACAAGATCAACAGGATCAAAATCGGTCCGGCAAGGATCTGCCATTGTGTCGATTTCAGGTTTGCGGGCAGGCGCAGCATCGCGGCCAGATTACTCATGGGTCGGTTTCTCGTTAATAAAATCCAGGGCTTCCGGCACCGGAAGATGAGTAGGTTGTACAGGGCGCTGTCCACCAGCCAGACGCCAGCGTTTCAGTTGCCAGATCCAGGCCAGCACTTCCGCCACCGCGGCGTACAGTTGACCCGGGATTTGTTGACCAATCTCCGCATGTCGATACAGCGCTCGCGCCAGCGGCGGCGCTTCAAGCGTCGGGACGTTATTTTCAGCGCCAATTTCACGAATGCGCAGCGCGACCAGCCCTGCACCTTTAGCGACCACTTTCGGTGCGCTCATTTTGTTTTCGTCATACTGCAACGCTACCGAATAGTGGGTCGGGTTATTGACAATGACATCCGCTTTCGGCACATCGGCCATCATCCGACGCCGTGCGGCAGCTCGCTGCATCTGACGGATCCGTCCTTTAACATGGGGGTCGCCTTCGCTTTGTTTGAACTCATCACGAATATCCTGCCGCGACATTCGCAGCTTTTTCAGGTGGCTGAAGATTTGGAAAAAGACGTCAAATCCCACCATTGGAATGACACCAAGCACCACCAGCAGTGCGCATAGCCCTACCAAATCCATCGCATTACCCATGGCGGTAATCGGAGACTCGGCCAGTAAGCGCATCATCTGCGGCCAGTGATGCCAGAGAAAAAACCCCGTCACGCTGCCAACCAAGATGGTTTTCAAAATTGCTTTAAGCAACTCCGCGCCAGTCTGTGCCGAGAACATCCGTTTAATGCCCGGTAGCGGGTTGAGTTTGGAAAACTTCGGCTGCAAGGATTTTCCGCTAAATACCAGCCCCCCCAGCATGACCGGAGAAATGAGCGCTACCAGCACCACGCCGCTAATCAGCGGTAGCAGCGCCAGCATGGCTTCTCTGATCAGCAGAATAATCTGCCCGAGGATCAGATTCGGGTCTTTGATAATACTGTGATCAAAATGCAGCCCAGCGGAGAGCATGCCCGACAATCGACGGGCCAGCGACACACCGCCGAACCAGATAACACACACGCCCACCAGCAAAATCAGCAGTGAGGTCAGTTCACGGGAACGCGGGATTTAGGGCTTTTGCTGCCACACATCAAGCATAGTGTGCGTTTGTCGGATGCGGCGTCATCGCCTTATCAGACCGCCTGATATGACGTGGTCACGCCACATCAGGCAATACAAATCAAAATCCAAGACTATCCAACAAATCGTCCACCTGATCCTGACTGGCTACCACACCGGCTTTGCTGGTATCGACCTGAGGTCCATTAAGCAAACTCTGGTTTTCACGTTTTGGACGCGACTCCTGTTCCGGGATGTTTTCCAACAGCACCATCAGCAACTGGCGTTCGATCTCCTGAATGACATCCATCATCCGCTTAATAACCTGCCCGGTGAGATCCTGAAAATCCTGCGCCATCATGATTTCCAGCAGTTGCGCGTTAGTAAAGCTGGTATGCGCGGGTACATCTGCCAGAAATTGTCGTGTATCTGTTACCAGTTCACGGGCGTCGGCAAGGTCAATCGGATCGGCAAACCAGTCATCCCAACGTTGGGTTAACGCTTTTGCTGATTTCTCCATTTGATCCTGATGCGGTTGTGACGCCTCAACACTGTTCAGCGCCCGCTCCGCAGCCTGGGCGGTCATCTGCACAACATAGTACAAACGATCGCGCGCATCGGGGATGGCTTCCGCCGCTTCGGCAATGGCCTGATCCAGCCCCAGTTCCCGCAAACTGTCGCGCAGCATACGCGTCAGGCTGCCGATGCGCGCAATGATATCGCCAGCTGAATGCTCGTCAGCAGGTTTGATTGATGGTTGCATCATAGTCGCATCCTCACATGTCCAGTTTATCAAAGATTTTGTTGAGTTTTTCCTCCAGCGTCGCGGCGGTAAATGGCTTCACCACATAGCCACTGGCCCCCGCTTGCGCCGCAGCAATGATGTTCTCTTTCTTCGCTTCTGCAGTCACCATTAACACTGGCAATGCCGACATCGCGCCATCCGCACGAATTGTTTTCAGCAATTCCAGGCCATCCATATTGGGCATGTTCCAGTCGGAGATAACAAATCCATAACCGCCTGCCTGCAACTTATTGAGAGCGTCGACGCCATCTTCCGCTTCCTCAACATTATTGAATCCCAGCTCTTTCAGCAGGTTACGCACTATGCGTCGCATGGTGGAAAAGTCATCCACAACCAAAAATTTAAGTTCTTTATCCGCCATTTCACACTCCTGATTTAAATACGTATCGCCTGTCCGGCACTAATTTTTGCCAACATTTGCTGGCTTACCTGGCTAAGATCGACCACTTCGCAGACACCACCCATATTGATGGCCTCGCGCGGCATGCCGAACACCACGCAACTTGCTTCGTTTTGCGCAAGGGTCCATGCCCCCGCCTGACGCATCGCCAACATTCCCACCGGGCCGTCGTGAATTTTGATTTGATAATTTGCGCCACTACGCGCCAGTTCCATATGCCGATCGCCCGGCGCAATATAGGCATGCCCCGGCAAGACACGTTCTCCGTCTTCGGCTTCTTTAACCCCGATCTGGCAAAGCTTATTAAGTCTGTCGGCAAAAGAGCGGGTGAAACCGGGCGGCATATGTTGGGTAATTAACAATGCCGGGCTGGAAAGCGGCAACGGTTGCAGTACGTGACGAATTGCCTCAGTTCCACCCGTTGAAGCACCAATCGCAATCAGTTTTTCAGAACTCAACAACGGACCCGCCTTCAGCGTTGTCGGTGCTGACAATGGCTTATGTGCTGCAAGGCTCGCCTTTGCTGCCGTACGCACCTTTTCAGCAATCATTTCGCTATACGCCAGCATTCCTTCGCGAATACCCAGTTGCGGTTTGGTGACAAAATCTATTGCCCCCAGCTCCAGCGCGCGCAGCGTGACTTCTGATCCTTTGCCGGTCAAGGAAGAAACCATCACAACGGGCATTGGACGCAAACGCATTAATTTTTCGAGGAAATCCAGTCCGTCCATCCGCGGCATTTCAACATCCAGCGTCAGCACATCGGGATTGAATTTCTTAATCAAGTCACGCGCGACCAGCGGATCAGGCGCGGTCGCCACCATTTCCATGTCGCTATGGCTGTTGATGATTTCTGTCATGATCTGGCGCATCAGTGCCGAATCATCGACAGATAACACCCTGATTTTGCTCATCGTTAATCCTTACTTAGCGCATACACCGTCTGACCACGCAGCGTGAAGCGGCGCTCAAGGTGGCTAAAGTTTTCAGAGTGACCCGCAAACAGCAATCCGTCGGGTTTAAGGAGCGGAACAAAGCGGCGCAAAATCTCCTGCTGGGTATTTTGATCGAAGTAGATCATGACGTTACGACAGAAGATCGCATCAAACGGCCCCGGCACGGTGTACTGTTTCGCCAGTAGATTCAGCGGGGCAAAATCAACATAGTTCGCCAGCTCCTGACGCACGCGTACCAGCCCTTCATGCGGTCCCGTCCCTCGCATGAAATACCGTTGCAGTTGCTGCGGCGTCAGGTTTTTCAACTCTTCATGGCGATAAATACCGCTTCTGGCTTTTTCCAGCACTTCGGTGTCGATATCACTGGCAAACACTTTCCAGCGTCCGGGCGCGGTGCCCAATGTGTCAGCCAGCGTCATCGCAATGCTGTACGGCTCTTCGCCGGTTGAAGCCGCCGCGCTCCATACGCGATACTCGCCAGAACGGCGACGTGCGTGATCCGCGAGCAGAGGGAAATGATGTGCCTCACGGAAAAATGCCGTCAGATTCGTGGTCAGCGAATTGATAAACGCCTGCCACTCACCGCTGTGCTGATTAGATTCCAGCAAGTTCAGATAATGACCGAAATCCGTCAGTCCCAGCGAACGCAAACGACGAACCAGTCGGTTGTAAACCATGTCGCGTTTATGATCGGCCAGGACGATCCCGGCTCGTTGATAGATCAATTGACTTATCCGCCGAAAACTGTACCGAGAACAACCAGGTAACCTAATAAGATAAGCACGACATCATCCTTCCACTGTTGACCATGACAGGATGTTCAGTCGTCAGGCGTTAACGCGCGATTGGGGCAAAAAAAAAGCAGCGGTACGTCGTTACCGCTGCTGGCATGTTGCGCCACACCGTATCAGTTAAACAGCCTGTACTCTCTGTTCATCCAGCAGTTGTGGGATAATATCGGCAGGATTCTGGGAAAGTTTACGTCTTTTTACTGCCCGGGATGGCGGTTGACATAAGCTGCAGGCAAAGCTGCCAACAGGCTGGTGAGCGTGGGTAATAAAATTGCCGCCGCAGCAGTTGCAGCTGGAAAGTTGCAGTAATCCACTTTCAACAAACCGCACCAATGTCCAGGCACGGGTTAATGCCAGCAGTGGTCCTTCTTCTGCTTGTGGGCACTGTTCAAGGTATAAACGGTAGGCTTTGATCACCGCATCGACGCCATTACACAAACCTGTTTTCAGTAAAAACTGCCATGCATTACAGAACATCGAAGCATGAACGTTTTGTTCCCAGGTCATAAACCAGTCGGTTGAGAATGGCAGCATGCCTTTCGGCGGTGGGCTTCCGCGCAGTTCTTTATAAAGTTTTATCAGGCGTCCGCGACTTAACTGTGTTTCGCTTTCCAGCATCTGCAAACGAGCGCCCAGGGTGATCAATTCAATATCCCGCGCTTCCTGAACAATGCTTTTTTCACTCATGATCAGGCCCTTTTCTTGCGCAGCGCTTCTTCAGGCTGATTAACATCATTCAGCAAGCGTGTTGAGAGCATGATGCCGGTATGAATTTGCTGGAGATCGTTAACGCGGGAATCTTGCGTCAACTGAGTAATCGTCTGGTGGCTGTCAAAACGGAAGTGACAAACCAGTTGATTGGTTTCTGCCAGCTTAACCATTTGCGGAAGAGTCAGTGCCGCTAACGTTGTCGCCATTTCTTCATTTATGCCGAGACGAAACATAGCGGACGCTTTGTCCTGAACAATCAAACGCTGTGCAAGTAGTAAATATGACAAGTTGATGTCATAAATGTGTTTCAGCAACTCGGAGGTATGCATTATTCCCACCCAGAATAACCAACTTTATTTTTATGCGGTTTCACCGCACCCCGTGATGTCGCCGGGAAGCCCCGGTAAAAAATAATTAGCATTAGAATAGTGCGATAAGCTGCAATAAGCAGAACCACCTTTTTGGTTTAATATGTCCTTACAAATAGAAATGGGTCTTTACACTTATCTAAGATTTTTCCTAAATCGACGCAACTGTACTCGTCACTACACGCACATACAACGGAGGGGGGCTGCGATTTTCAATAATGTGTGATGCAGATCACACAAAACACTCAATTACTTAACATAAATGTATAAGCCATACTTTTGTTTTGGGTGTATTTCAATCTGTTAAAAAGTTTTTCGCTACGCTAGCAAGCAAAAATGAAACTGGAATAATCGAAATGGGATGTTGCGCACAGTTAAAATAACTCACCGTAAATAATCATCTGCTATAAATAATCACTTTCATGCAATACCAGATAAGCTATTTTTAAACAGACACTTACCGCACAACAAACTAATTAAATACAAAGAAAGGCAACAATCAACTTAATGTTAATCAAATGTTTTACATATATTAACCACTTGTTTAATGCGGAGAATCAGTACACTATTTTCTTATAATTACATTTGAAATTATATGATCACCGGGAGTGATTGATTAATTGTCTTTACTAATAATCAGACTAATATTTACCTGTTTGACCGAGTTGGGATTGCGTCGTTTCTCCATTAGGAGTAAAGCTTTAATGTCACCTGAAGTTCACAGAATAAGGAACAGGTTATGAGCTATAGCAATATTCTTGTCGCTGTTGCGGTTACACCGGAAAGTCAGCAACTGCTGGCAAAAGCGGTATCTATCGCCAGGCCAGTAAAGGGACACATCAGTTTAATTACTCTCGCTTCCGACCCGGAAATGTACAATCAATTAGCCGCGCCGATGCTTGAAGATTTACGCAGCGTGATGCAAGAAGAAACGCAAAGCTTTCTTGATAAGTTAATTCAGGATGCGGGGTATCCCGTTGACAAGACGTTTATTGCCTACGGTGAGTTAAGCGAACATATTCTGGAAGTATGTCACAAACATCATTTCGATTTGGTGATTTGCGGTAATCACAATCACAGTTTCTTTTCGCGAGCATCCTGCTCGGCGAAAAGAGTGATTGCCTCAAGTGAGGTCGATGTGCTGTTAGTTCCACTTACGGGTGATTAACCGCTCCTACGCAAGCTTTGGAAAGGTAGCAACTTTATCGCGCTGCTGGCTTTCCGCGCTTCGCGGAACTATCTGCTTTAGGTCGCTAATGAAGCACTCCTGCCAGTGGTTAATATCGTTTTTCACGATAACGTCCAGCATTTCTGCATGACGGGAAATACGTTCCGCCAGCGACATAGTCAATGCACGATCCAGCGCAGCTGCAACTTCGTCACGATCGTAGGGGTTAACAATTAACGCCGACGTTAACTCGTTTGCCGCTCCCGCAAATTGCGAAAGAACAAGAACGCCCGGGTTGGCTGGGTCCTGAGCAGCAACATACTCTTTTGCTACCAGGTTCATCCCGTCACGCAGTGGCGTCACTAAGCCCACGTCAGAGTAGCGGAATATTTTCATCAGTAATTTACGGTCAAAATGCTGATTCAAATAATAAAGCGGCGTCCAGCCTAATTGCCCGTATTTACCATTAATTCGTCCAGCTTCATTTTCGAGCTGATGACGAATATCCTGATAGGCTTGCACATCACCACGCGACGTTGGTGCAATCTGGGTATGAAGTGGTCAACAAAAACTGGCCACCGAGTTAGAGTTTTTCCAGTATCGATTTTCCGATTCGTTTGGGGGGAACCCACCGTTATATTCGTGCGGTCTT
>NZ_MIIV01000012.1:0-14055 GCF_001743015.1 Shigella sp. FC1567 | reverse complement strand
TGGCTGTTTTACGCGTATGACAGGATACGGAGGACGGTTGTGGCGCACGTCTTCGGTGAACGCACTCTGGCCACACTGGAGCGTCTTCTGAGCCTGCTGTCGGCCTTTGAGGTCGTGGTATGGATGACGGATGGCTGGCCGCTGTATGAATCACGCCTGAAGGGAAAGCTGCACGTTATCAGCAAGTGTTACACTCAGCGCATTGAGCGACATAATCTGAATCTGAGACAACATCTGGCAAGGCTGGGACGGAAGTCACTGTCGTTCTCAAAATCGGTGGAGCTGCATGACAAGGTCATCGGGCATTATCTGAACATAAAACACTATCAGTAAGTTGGAGTCATTACCAGTTAGCTTTATAGCTAAAATTGAAATTATAAAAATAAATAATGAATTAGCAGGAGCATCAACAGTAATATCTTAATCTCTGGTCGATTTATGTAAAACCGACCAGTATTATCGATAAATGATCGTCTGACTTATTTTGCTTCGATAAAGCTTACACCGCAGCCACAATCTTAATTTCAACTTTATACTTCGGGTTCATCAGCCCCGCTTGCACCGTGCAGCGCACCGGCGCATGACCCGCCACAACCCAGGCATCCCACGCTTTATTCATCGCCGCGAAGTCGTTTTTATCAGCCAGGAAAATGGTGGCATCCAGAATGCTCGATTTATTGCTGCCCTGTTTTTCCAGCACGGCGTCAATCTGCGCCAGCGTGTTGGCGGTTTGCTCAAAAGCATCGGCGTCGAGGTTTTCCGGTACACCAGTGTAGTAGAGCGTGTTGTTGTGGATTACTACATCAGACCAGCGGGCTTCAGCATCGATACGAACGATAGTCATCATTTTGTCCTCATTATACTTCCATTTTCGTGCTGCAAAGACTGCCACAATGTGAGGTTGCCGTCACCACTTCAACTGGCGAAAGCGCCCTCATCCTGACATAATCCCCGTTCAAATCAACAGGGGGTAGTGTGACGGACGATTTTGCACCAGACGGTCAGCTGGCGAAAGCGATACCAGGCTTTAAGCCGCGAGAACCACAGCGACAGATGGCGGTAGCCGTCACCCAGGCGATAGAAAAAGGCCAGCCGCTGGTGGTGGAAGCAGGAACCGGTACGGGCAAAACCTACGCTTACCTGGCTCCTGCGCTGCGGGCGAAAAAGAAAGTCATTATCTCGACCGGCTCAAAAGCGTTGCAGGATCAGCTCTACAGCCGCGATTTGCCAACAGTCTCAAAGGCATTGAAATATACGGGCAACGTGGCGCTGCTGAAAGGGCGCTCAAACTACCTCTGCCTCGAACGTCTCGAACAGCAGGCGCTGGCGGGGGGCGATCTGCCGGTACAAATCTTAAGCGATGTGATCCTGCTGCGCTCCTGGTCTAATCAAACAGTCGATGGTGATATCAGCACCTGCGTCAGCGTGGCGGAAGATTCACAGGCGTGGCCGCTGGTTACCAGCACCAACGACAACTGTCTTGGCAGCGACTGCCCGATGTATAAAGATTGCTTTGTGGTCAAAGCACGTAAAAAAGCGATGGACGCCGATGTGGTGGTGGTAAACCATCATCTCTTTCTGGCGGATATGGTGGTTAAAGAGAGTGGATTTGGCGAACTGATCCCGGAAGCGGACGTCATGATCTTCGACGAAGCCCACCAGCTACCGGACATTGCCAGCCAGTATTTTGGTCAGTCACTCTCCAGTCGACAACTGCTCGACCTGGCAAAAGACATCACCATCGCCTACCGCACCGAATTAAAAGACACCCAGCAGTTACAAAAGTGCGCTGATCGTCTTGCCCAGAGTGCGCAGGATTTTCGTCTGCAACTCGGTGAGCCAGGTTATCGCGGTAACCTGCGTGAGCTGTTAGCTAATCCGCAAATTCAGCGGGCATTTTTACTGCTCGATGACACCCTGGAACTTTGTTATGACGTGGCGAAACTGTCACTGGGGCGTTCCGCCTTGCTGGATGCGGCATTTGAGCGCGCTACGTTGTATCGCACACGGCTGAAGCGGCTAAAAGAGATCAATCAGCCGGGCTACAGCTACTGGTACGAATGCACTTCGCGCCATTTTACTCTGGCTCTCACGCCGCTCAGCGTGGCGGATAAATTCAAAGAGTTAATGGCGCAAAAGCCTGGTAGCTGGATCTTCACCTCAGCAACGCTGTCGGTGAACGACGATCTGCATCATTTCACCTCGCGGCTTGGGATAGAACAGGCGGAGTCGTTGCTATTGCCAAGCCCGTTTGATTACAGCCGCCAGGCGTTACTCTGTGTGCCGCGCAATCTGCCGCAAACCAACCAGCCAGGTTCTGCTCGCCAGTTAGCGGCAATGCTGCGACCGATCATCGAAGCTAACAACGGTCGTTGTTTTATGCTTTGTACCTCGCACGCCATGATGCGTGATCTGGCCGAGCAGTTCCGCGCTACCATGACGCTTCCCGTTTTGTTGCAGGGGGAAACCAGCAAAGGGCAACTGTTGCAGCAATTTGTCAGCGCCGGTAACGCGCTTCTTGTGGCAACCAGTAGTTTCTGGGAAGGGGTGGACGTGCGTGGCGATACATTGTCATTGGTGATTATCGACAAGTTGCCGTTTACCTCACCGGATGACCCGCTGTTAAAAGCGCGCATGGAAGATTGCCGTTTGCGCGGTGGCGACCCGTTCGATGAAGTACAACTGCCGGATGCGGTGATTACTCTCAAGCAGGGGGTAGGGCGACTGATTCGCGACGCCGACGATCGCGGGGTTTTGGTGATTTGTGACAATCGGCTGGTGATGCGCCCTTACGGCGCGACGTTTCTCGCCAGTCTGCCGCCCGCGCCGCGCACCCGTGACATTGCCCGTGCGGTTCGTTTCCTTGCGATACCATCCTCCAGGTAATTTGTTACGGAGTATGGTATGATGCGCGCCTTTTTATTGATCTAAGCACGAAGACCCATGCGAATTCTGGCTATCGATACCGCGACAGAGGCCTGCTCTGTCGCCCTGTGGAACGACGGTACTGTCAACGCTCATTTTGAGCTTTGCCCTCGTGAACATACTCAACGAATCTTACCGATGGTGCAGGATATCCTGACCACCAGCGGAACTTCCCTGACTGATATTAACGCTCTGGCTTACGGGCGCGGCCCCGGTAGCTTTACCGGCGTGCGCATTGGTATTGGCATTGCGCAAGGGCTGGCACTTGGCGCAGAGCTGCCGATGATTGGCGTCTCCACGCTAATGACAATGGCGCAAGGGGCGTGGCGCAAAAACGGCGCAACCCGCGTGCTGGCTGCCATTGATGCGCGGATGGGCGAAGTTTACTGGGCCGAATATCAGCGTGATGAAAACGGTATCTGGCGCGGTGAAGAAACCGAAGCCGTACTCAAACCCGAACTCGTTCATGAACGAATGCAACAGCTTTCCGGCGAATGGGTAACGGTAGGGACGGGCTGGCAAGCCTGGCCGGATCTCGGTAAAGAGAGCGGGCTGGTTTTGCGCGACGGAGAAGTTTTACTGCCAGCGACGGAAGATATGCTGCCGATTGCGTGTCAGATATTTGCCGAGGGTAAAACGGTGGCGGTGGAACATGCCGAACCGGTTTATTTACGTAACAACGTCGCATGGAAGAAACTTCCGGGCAAAGAATGAATCTTAAGAGTATGCTCTGAGAAAAAAAGGAGTCGCATCATGGCGGTTCAAAAGAATGTTATCAAAGGCATACTGGCAGGTACGTTTGCGCTAATGCTGAGCGGTTGTGTCACTGTGCCGGACGCCATTAAAGGCCGCAGTCCCACGCCGCAACAAGATTTAGTTCGGGTGATGAGTGCGCCGCAGCTGTACGTTGGTCAGGAGGCACGCTTTGGTGGCAAAGTGGTTGCGGTACAAAACCAGCAAGGGAAAACCCGCCTGGAAATTGCTACCGTACCGCTGGACAGCGGAGCCAGACCGACGCTGGGAGAACCTTCTCGCGGTCGCATTTATGCCGATGTGAACGGTTTTCTGGACCCGGTGGATTTCCGTGGACAACTGGTTACGGTAGTCGGGCCAATCACTGGTGCGGTTGACGGCAAAATCGGCAATACGCCCTATAAATTTATGGTGATGCAAGTAACGGGTTACAAACGTTGGCATTTAACCCAGCAGGTGATTATGCCGCCTCAGCCGATTGATCCATGGTTTTATGGCGGTCGTGGCTGGCCCTATGGCTACGGCGGATGGGGCTGGTATAATCCCGGTCCCGCGAGAGTACAAACAGTTGTAACTGAATAATTGCTTGTTTTTAAAGAAAAAGAAACAGCGGCTGGTCCGCTGTTTCTGCATTCTTACGGTAAAGATAAAAATAAATAGTGACGCGCTTCGCAACCTTTTCGTTGGGTAATTATCAAGCTGGTATGATGAGTTAATATTATGTTAACGGTATGTATATCATTTGGGGTTGCGATGACGACGAACACGCATTTTAGAGGTGAAGAATTGAAGAAGGTTTGGCTTAACCGTTATCCCGCGGACGTTCCGACGGAGATCAACCCTGACCGTTATCAATCTCTGGTAGATATGTTTGAGCAGTCGGTCGCGCGCTACGCCGATCAGCCTGCGTTTGTGAATATGGGGGAGGTGATGACCTTCCGCAAGCTGGAAGAACGCAGTCGCGCGTTTGCCGCTTATTTGCAACAAGGGGTGGGGCTGAAGAAAGGCGATCGCGTTGCGTTGATGATGCCTAATTTATTGCAATATCCGGTGGCGCTGTTTGGCATTTTGCGTGCCGGGATGATCGTCGTAAACGTTAACCCGTTGTATACCCCGCGTGAGCTTGAGCATCAGCTTAACGATAGCGGCGCATCGGCGGTTGTTATCGTGTCTAACTTTGCTCACACACTGGAAAAAGTGGTTGATAAAACCGCCGTTCAGCACGTAATTCTGACCCGTATGGGCGATCAGCTATCTACGGCAAAAGGCACGGTAGTCAATTTCGTTGTTAAATACATCAAGCGTTTGGTGCCGAAATACCATCTGCCAGATGCCATTTCATTTCGTAGCGCACTGCATAACGGCTACCGGATGCAGTACGTCAAACCCGAACTGGTGCCGGAAGATTTAGCCTTCCTGCAATACACCGGCGGCACCACAGGTGTGGCGAAAGGCGCGATGCTGACTCACCGCAATATGCTGGCGAACCTGGAACAGGTCAACGCCACCTATGGGCCGTTGCTGCATCCAGGTAAAGAACTGGTAGTAACGGCACTGCCGCTGTATCACATTTTTGCCCTGACCATTAACTGCCTGCTGTTTATCGAACTGGGTGGGCAGAACCTGCTTATCACTAACCCGCGTGATATTCCAGGGTTGGTAAAAGAGTTAGCGAAATATCCGTTTACCGCTATCACTGGCGTTAACACCTTGTTCAATGCGTTGCTGAACAATAAAGAGTTCCAGCAGCTGGATTTCTCCAGTCTGCATCTTTCCGCAGGCGGTGGGATGCCAGTGCAGCAAGTGGTGGCAGAGCGTTGGGTGAAACTGACCGGACAGTATCTGCTGGAAGGCTATGGCCTTACCGAGTGTGCGCCGCTGGTCAGCGTTAACCCATATGATATTGATTATCATAGTGGTAGCATCGGTTTGCCGGTGCGTCGACGGAAGCCAAACTGGTGGATGATGATGATAATGAAGTACCACCAGGTCAACCGGGTGAGCTTTGTGTCAAAGGACCGCAGGTGATGCTGGGTTACTGGCAGCGTCCCGATGCTACCGATGAAATCATCAAAAATGGCTGGTTACACACCGGCGACATCGCGGTAATGGATGAAGAAGGATTCCTGCGCATTGTCGATCGTAAAAAAGACATGATTCTGGTTTCCGGTTTTAACGTCTATCCCAACGAGATTGAAGATGTCGTCATGCAGCATCCTGGCGTACAGGAAGTCGCGGCTGTTGGCGTACCTTCCGGCTCCAGTGGTGAAGCGGTGAAAATCTTCGTAGTGAAAAAAGCTCCATCGCTTACCGAAGAGTCACTGGTGACTTTTTGCCGCCGTCAGCTCACGGGATACAAAGTACCGAAGCTGGTGGAGTTTCGTGATGAGTTACCGAAATCTAACGTCGGAAAAATTTTGCGACGAGAATTACGTGACGAAGCGCGCGGCAAAGTGGACAATAAAGCCTGAGCGTTAAGTCAGTCGTCAGACGCCGGTTAATCCGGCGTTTTTTTGACGCCCACTAAAGAGAAAACAATTTGAATTACCAAATGATTACCACGGACGATGCGCTGGCTTCTTTGTGTGAAGCCGTCCGTGCCTTTCCGGCGATAGCCCTGGATACTGAATTTGTTCGTACGCGCACTTATTACCCGCAGCTGGGGTTGATTCAACTTTTCGATGGCGAGCATCTGGCGCTAATTGATCCTCTCGGGATCACCGACTGGTCACCGCTGAAAGCGATCCTGCGCGATCCGTCCATCACAAAATTTCTCCATGCAGGCAGTGAAGATCTGGAAGTGTTCCTCAATGTCTTTGGCGAATTACCACAACCCTTGATTGACACGCAAATCCTTTCTGCCTTCTGCGGACGCCCGATGTCATGGGGTTTCGCTTCCATGGTGGAAGAGTATTCCGGCGTTACGCTGGACAAGAGTGAATCGCGCACCGACTGGCTGGCCAGACCGCTGACCGAACGTCAGTGTGAATACGCAGCGGCGGATGTCTGGTATCTGTTACCGATCACCGCCAAGCTTATGGTAGAAACGGAGGCCTCGGCTGGCTACCTGCGGCGCTGGATGAATGCCGCCTGATGCAAATGCGTCGTCAGGAAGTCGTTGCGCCGGAAGATGCCTGGCGTGATATCACCAATGCCTGGCAGTTACGCACACGCCAACTGGCCTGTCTGCAACTGTTAGCCGACTGGCGACTGCGCAAGGCGCGAGAGCGTGATCTGGCGGTGAACTTTGTCGTGCGTGAAGAGCATTTGTGGTCGGTCGCGCGTTATATGCCGGGAAGTTTAGGCGAACTGGACAGCCTGGGTTTATCCGGTAGCGAAATCCGCTTTCACGGTAAAACGCTGCTGACGCTGGTGGAAAAAGCGCAGACATTGCCGGAAGAGGCCTTACCGCAGCCGATGCTTAACCTGATGGACATGCCTGGTTATCGTAAAGCGTTTAAAGCGATTAAGTCGCTGATTACTGACGTGAGCGAAACGCATAAGATCAGCGCCGAATTGCTGGCATCGCGTCGGCAAATCAACCAACTGCTGAACTGGCACTGGAAACTGAAACCGCAGAACAATTTGCCGGAGCTGATTTCCGGCTGGCGTGGTGAGCTGATGGCGGAAGCATTACACAATTTATTGCAGGAATATCCGCAGTAAAATCTTCCGAAGCCGGACTGGGCGCGCTCAGCGCCACATCCGGCTTTGGCAAACTACAAATCCAACACCAGGCGTTTACCCTTCGCACGCGAACAACAGATCAACATACTTTGCTGGCTGGCACGCTCTTCATCGCTAAAATACTGATCCCGATGGTCAGCTTCACCTTCCAGTATTGCTGTTTCGCAGGTTCCGCATACCCCTTCACGACATAAACATTCCACTTTCGCGGCTTTATTATTTTCAATAACCTGCAAAATAGTCATCTCTTCCGGCACCACAAACTCTTTTCCGGAACGGGCAAGCACCAGGGTAAAGGCATCGCCGGTTTTGTCTTCGATAGCAAATTGCTCAAAGTGCAGCGTATCGGCGGCGATGTCCAGACGCGCAGCTTCACTTCTTACCGCTTCATTTAGCGCCTCGGGACCACAGGTATAAACGTGTGTGCCAGGTTCGATATCCGCCAATAATCGCGCTAATTCCAGTCGTGTTCCGGTTGATGAGTGATGCAAGTGAACTTTCTCAGCCTGCGGATGCTGGACTAGCTCATCACGAAATGCGCAACTTTCTGGATTTCGCGAGCAGTAATGTAGCTGCCAGTCGACGTCGCTGTGTTGCAGCTCTGCCATGTGCGACAGGAAAGGGGTGATACCAATACCGCCCGCGATAAACAGATGCTTTCTGGCTGAGGGAATTAGCGCAAACAGGTTATTAGGCGTTGAAATCGTTAACCGATTGCCCACTTTTACCTGCTGATGCAAAAAGCGGGAACCGCCGCGCGAGTTTTCCTCCAGCCGAACGGCAATCTGATAACAAGAGGTGTCATGCGGCGAACTCAGTAGTGAATACGCATTGCTGTACTGGTTATCACCATCGCTCATCTGCACAATGACGTGACTTCCTCCGGTGAACGCAGGCAGCGGTTTGCCATCGGTTGCCACCAGCGTGAAGCGTTTCACCTGTTCGGTAAGGGGTTCAACCTGGCTCACCTGTACTTCAAACATTTGATAGTCTGACATTGCTGTACTCCATCAAAAATCAGCCCAGCAGCGGAAAATACCGCCGCCGATGTCATTAGTCCTTAAACACCTGCGCCAGCAGATTATGGAAATGGGCGATACCATGTTCGGAAATGCCACTACCGCTACTGTCGGCCATGATGCGCCCCTGACCACGATAGCCACGCGATTTCAGCCCTTTCTGTACGCTTTCAACCAGACGTAAATCTTCCGGACGGAACACATCGCGATACCACTCAATCAGCGATTTTTGCTCGTCGGTTAACTCTTCATTGGTGAAGTAAATATCGTAGTTTTGCAGGGTAGTTTCAGAATCCACCGGGAATTCATAAATGACCGTCATCATCCCTTTGATCGGGGTGACGTTCAGCATCGTGCACGGCCACAGCCAGAAACCGTGGAATGCCGCATCCGTACCCTCTTCAAATTTAAACGACTGTTCGGACGGTTTGGCGAAACCGTATTGCAGCGTCCAGTTACCGTGCATGGTGTGCCAGTAACGATCAACCTGTACGGAGTCGGAGAAACCTGGATGCGCCGGACCACAGTGATAGCACTCGAGATAGTTATCGACAATGTTCTTCCAGTTGGCAGACGTGCGGGTGGTAAAGCGGGCCGCCAGTTTCAGATCGTGGACTTCCGGGCAGGCTTCCAGCACTTTCGCGCCCAGACCGGGTAACTGATCTTCTACGCTGGTGGCGTTGGGGTCCATGTTGATGAAGACGAATCCGGCATATTCTTCCAGACGCACCGGAACCAGTTGCGCTTTGTCGCTATCGAAATTGGCGACGTTTTCGCAGTTACGTGCATGGGCCAGATTGCCATCGAGTTTGAATGCCCATGCGTGATACGGGCAGGTAATCACATTTTTTGCTTTTCCTTCACCGCTCAACAACTGATGACCACGGTGCGGACACACGTTATAGAACGCGCGCAAAACCTTATCACGACCGCGTACCAGCACGATGCTTTCGCCAATGATCTCACGCGTCACATAATCATTGGCATTCGCCAGTTCGCTGCTGTGAGCGACGCAAATCCAGCTTTTGGCGAAGACGTTCTCTTTTTCGTGTTCAAACGCGTTCTGATCGGTATAAAAACGGGCAGGAATGGTCCACGCCTCTTGCGGGTTAGCGCAAAAATTTTCGGGTAGTACAAAGTCAGGGCTCAGATTGCTCATAGGGATACCTTTATCGTTAGGATGATGGCGCTCAGTTGTCGCCTTTGAATACGGTTCCCGCAGGGATCACTGGTGTTTTTTCCAGGGCTTCAACCGGTGTCTGCGGGAGATAATGTTCAACTTGATGAGCCGGAATGTCGGCGTAATCCTGTTTCAGCCAGCGAATAAATCCGCCGACTTTCACCAGTAAAATGACGAGGAAGGGAAGGGCTGTGAGCACGACGGTGGTTTTCATCGTTTCCAGCGAAGCACCGGTAAACAAGATGGAAAGCGGGATCAGAGTGATCACCACGCACCAGAAAAGACGCAGCCCACGGTCAGGATCGTCACCTTCCTGGAGATTACGCGTACTGGTCGCCGCCATGGTGTAGGCCACTGCATCCATATGCGAGGCAAGGAAAATAATCATCACGCCCAGGTATGCGGCGAGGAACAATTTACCGGCTGGCAACGACATCAGAACTTGCTGTACAGCTGTTTCGCCGCCCAGTGTTTCCAGCACCTGTGGGACGTTGATTACGCCATTGATAAACTGATGAATGGCATAGCTTTCCATTACGCCGAAGAAGAACCAGCAACCGACGGTGCTGCCGAGGATCAGTCCCCAGATAACTTCTTTAATCTTACGACCGCGGGAAACGCGGGTGACAAACATTGCTACGCCAGGGGTGTATGAGATCCACCACAGCCAGTAGAAAACGGTCCAGTTGCGGGTAAATGAACCATCGCCAAGCGGATCGGTGAATAAGCTCATTTGCAGGAAGTTTTGCGTGGTCAGGCCGATGGCATTGATGATGCTGTTGGTAATAAATTCGGTTGGGCCGACAATCAGCACCAGTAATGGCAGCAGGAACGCGCCCCAGCCAACCATTTTGCTCAGACGTTGCAAACCGTTGTTGATACCAATCCACGAGCTTAGGCAAAAAATGCCGCCAGAAAGCAGGATCACAAATGCCTGCACGGTGAAGTTGTCGGGTAAACCTGTCAGTGCGGAAAGTCCACGAGTAAAGGTTGCTGCGGTGACAACAAGGGAAATAGTCAGTGCGCCGACAGTGGCGATCAGGAACATCAAATCAACCAGTTTTCCCCATGGGCCTTGCGGGCGAACGCCGGTAATAGCAGCAATAATGCCGGAAAGGCTCAGACCTTTGTTTTTCCGCACATGAAAGTGATAAGCCATGATTAATGAGGCCAGCGTATAAGTTGCCCAGGCGCTGATGCCCCAGTGGAAGAAAGAGTAGGGAACGCTAAATTCGAGTGCCTGTTGTGAACGCGGTGCGATATTTAATCCAGGTGTTTGATAATAATAGGCCCATTCAGCAACCCCCCAATAAAGCGTAGAAGAACCTAAACCGGCACAAATAAACATAAACAGCCAGGAGAGCGTGCTGTATTCCGGTTTTCCTTCGCCAAGACGAATATTGCCGTATTTACTGGTGGCTAAATAAATCACCAGTCCCATTGCCAGCAAAACCAATACCTGTACGGCGGAACCTAACGTACGCGTAACAAAAGTGTATATTGCGTTGGCCGCGTCGGCCGATTGTTGTGGGAAAAGGCTTAATGCAGCTGCGATGAAAAGAATGGCCACCAGGCTGATGCTTATCAGCGGCACATCTTTTTTCTTAACATTGCTCATCATGAGTCATCTCCTGGGCATAAAAGCCCGTCTCTGGCTTTTGCCAGTTGTAATTATTTGCAGGGTAATGAGTTGTATGTTGTGTTTAACAAATTGATTATTTGAATATTACATAAATTAAACAATTAAGAATGCGGAAAGCCATAAAACACGAAACGGAAACAATAAAAGGTGAAATGACGCAGGTTATTTACTGCAAAGAACGAATAAAAAACCGCGTCAGTGACGCGGTTCAAATAAACTGGTTTGACCTTAACGCAAAATAATTTTGCAAATCGCGTCGGCAACCTGTGGCGTGGTGGCATTGCCTTTCATATCAGGTGTTTTCGGCCCGTGAGCAATCACTTCTTCAATTGCTGCCAGAATACCGTTATGCGCTTGCTGGAAACGCTCATCGCCATTGCCGAGAAAATCGAGCATCATTGCCCCGGCCCAAATCGTGGCGATAGGGTTAGCAATATTTTTCCCGTAGATATCCGGCGCGGAACCGTGGACAGGCTCGAAGAGCGACGGGAAAGTGCGTTCCGGATTCAGGTTGGCGGATGGGGCAATGCCAATGGTGCCGGTGCAGGCCGGGCCAAGATCGGAAAGGATATCGCCAAACAAATTGGACGCCACCACCACATCGAAGCGTTCCGGCTGCATCACAAAACGCGCGCAGAGAATATCAATATGCTGCTTGTCCCAGCGGATCTCCGGGTAATTCTCGGCCATTGCTTCCACTCGCTCATCCCAGTACGGCATGCTGATGGCTAAACCGTTCGATTTAGTGGCATAAGTTAGCGTCTTACGTGGGCGGCTTTGCGCAAGTTCGAAGGCATAACGCAAAATGCGATCGACACCACGACGTGTAAATACCGATTCCTGAATGACGACTTCATGCTCTGTACCTTCATTCACTCTACCGCCGAGCGAGGAATATTCGCCTTCGGTGTTTTCCCTGACCACGTAAAAATCGATGTCGCCAGGCTGTTTTCCCGCCAGCGGGCAGGGAACGCCAGGAAAGAGACGAACCGGGCGCAGGTTGATGTACTGGTCGAATTCACGACGAAATTTCAGCAGCGAACCCCACAACGAAATATGGTCCGGAACGGTATCCGGCCAGCCGACGGCACCAAAATAGATGGCGTCGAAACGGCTAAGTTGCTCATGCCAGTCGTCCGGCATCATTTTACCGTGATGGCTGTAATACTCGCAGCTCGCCCACCCCATTTGCTCAAAACTCAAGTCGAAGCCCCAGCGCTCAGCGGCAGCCTGTAACACGCGAATCCCTTCAGGAAGGACTTCTTTACCAATCCCGTCTCCCGGGATCGCAGCAATACGCATCGTTTTCATCATTGGGTTCTCACTTCCTGACCATCAAAATTGACAACATCACCATCCTATAATTGACGGAAAAGGAATTAATCCCCGTAACTGGTGAAACATAAAACACGAATCATGAATAATTTACCGCTGCTGAATGATTTGCGCGTCTTTATGCTGGTGGCTCGTCGGGCTGGTTTTGCCGCCGTGGCGGAAGAACTGGGCGTTTCACCGGCGTTCGTCAGCAAGCGCATCGCCTTGCTGGAGCAAACGCTAAACGTGGTGTTGTTACACCGCACCACCCGCCGCGTCACCATTACCGAAGAAGGAGAGCGGATTTATGAATGGGCGCAGCGGATTTTGCAGGATGTCGGTCAGATGATGGACGAACTTTCTGACGTGCGTCAGGTGCCACAGGGGATGCTGCGTATTATCAGCAGCTTTGGTTTTGGACGACAGGTGGTGGCTCCGGCGTTATCAGCGCTGGCGAAGGCGTATCCGCAACTGGAATTACGTTTTGATGTGGAAGACCGGCTGGTCGATTTGGTCAATGAAGGTGTCGATCTCGATATTCGCATTGGCGATGACATCGCCCCTAATTTAATCGCCCGCAAACTGGCGACCAATTACCGCATTCTCTGCGCGTCGCCGGAATTTATTGCGCAACATGGCGCGCCGAAACATTTAACCGATCTTTCTGCATTGCCGTGCCTGGTCATTAAAGAGCGCGATCATCCTTTTGGTGTCTGGCAATTACGCAATAAAGAAGGCCACCATGCGATTAAAGTCACCGGCCCACTGTCGTCTAATCATGGAGAAATTGTCCATCAGTGGTGTCTCGATGGGCAGGGGATTGCTCTGCGTTCCTGGTGGGATGTTAGCGAAAACATTGCCAGTGGTCATTTAGTGCAAGTGCTACCGGAATATTACCAGCCAGCGAACGTCTGGGCCGTTTATGTTTCAAGGCTGGCGACGTCAGCGAAAGTGCGGATAACGGTAGAATTTTTACGCCAGTATTTTGCCGAGCACTACCCGAATTTTTCACTGGAGCATGCCTGATTAATGATTCAATTATCGGGTTGATATCGGGTTAAAACCTGATTTTCTCCTTTCTAAGCCGCTACAGATTGGTTAGCATATTCACCTTTAATCGCGCATGATCGAAAGATAATTAAAGAGGTTAATGTGTTCGCTGAATACGGGGTTCTGAATTACTGGACCTATCTGGTTGGGGTAATGCCAGTCAGTTAAGCAACTGACTGGCTCTTTTTCGGGGCTGTGGGGTATTTCCAGGGCCTCTCCTTTACCACTCTCGGAAGGCCCTTCCCCTTCTCGTCGGTAATTTCACAAGTTGTCCCATACTTGCAAGATCGCGCATCAGCTCCGGTATACGTCCCGGTGAAGCGCCCTGCAATGTCATCAGCATTCTCATCACCATTCCGCATGATTCTGAGAAACTCAGTTGATTCGGCCAGTAACCTTTCAGATGTTCCGCCATTTTAATCATCTGATATCTCACCAGATTATAAGCCAGTAAGACACCCCACAGCTCTTGCTCCACAAGCTCC
>NZ_MIIV01000011.1:0-42958 GCF_001743015.1 Shigella sp. FC1567 | reverse complement strand
TTTCTGGTGCGTACCGGGCTGAGAGGCGGTGTAAGTGAACTGTAGTTGCCATGTTTTACGGCAATGAGAGCAGAGATAGCGCTGATGTCCGGCAGTGCTTTTGCCGTTACGCACCACGCCTTCAGTAGCGGAGCAGGAAGGACATCTGATGGAAATGGAAGCCACGCAAGCACCTTAAAATCACCATCATACACTAAATCAGTAAGTTGGCAGCATTACCAGTTTACGACAGGTTTAGCCGTTGTTATTACCACAACGTATAACGAAACGCGTATTCAGCCAAATACTAAATGTCCTGAAAAGAGCTAATAATCAGGAGGAGTCATGAAGAAAGTTTTTCTTTGCGCCATCTTGGCCTCCTTAAGCTATCCGGCTATCGCCTCATCATTGCAGGATCAACTCTCTGCTGTAGCAGAAGCGGAACAGCAAGGTAAAAATGAAGAGCAAAGGCAGCATGACGAATGGGTCGCGGAGCGCAACAGGGAAATCCAGCAAGAGAAGCAACGTCGCGCAAATGCCCAGGTCGCCGCTAACAAAAGAGCGGCAACGGCAGCAGCAAATAAGAAAGCTCGTCAGGATAAACTGGACGCCGAAGCCTCTGCGGACAAAAAACGCGATCAAAGTTATGAAGATGAGCTACGCAGCTTAGAGATTCAGAAACAAAAACTGGCGCTGGCAAAAGAAGAAGCCCGCGTTAAGCGAGAAAACGAATTTATCGATCAGGAACTGAAGCACAAAGCTGCGCAAACCGATGTGGTGCAATCTGAAGCTGACGCCAACAGAAATATGACTGAAGGCGGTCGCGATCTGATGAAAAGCGTGGGCAAAGCAGAAGAGAACAAATCGGACAGCTGGTTTAATTAATCGATGTTAGTAACTTCAAGCCTATGATTCTTGAAGATAAAAAACCCTCTGTAGTAACAGAGGGTTTTGTTCATTCATAGTGCAGGGATTAAAATCATTCCCACTCAATGGTAGCTGGCGGCTTGCCGCTGATGTCATACACCACGCGGGAAATACCGTTCACTTCATTGATAATGCGGTTGGAAACGCGACCGAGGAAATCGTACGGCAGATGCGCCCAGTGTGCGGTCATAAAGTCGATGGTTTCGACAGCACGCAGAGAGACAACCCAGTCATACTTACGACCATCGCCCATTACGCCAACGGAACGTACCGGCAGGAACACAGTGAACGCCTGGCTGACTTTGTTGTACAGGTCCGCTTTACGCAGTTCTTCAATGAAGATGGCGTCAGCACGGCGCAGCAGGTCACAGTACTCTTTCTTCACTTCACCCAGCACACGAACGCCAAGGCCTGGTCCCGGGAACGGGTGACGGTACAGCATGTCGTACGGCAGGCCCAGCTCCAGACCAATCTTACGCACTTCGTCTTTGAACAGCTCTTTCAGCGGTTCAACCAGGCCCATCTTCATCTCTTTCGGCAGGCCGCCCACGTTGTGGTGAGATTTGATGACGTGTGCTTTACCGGTTGCAGAAGCCGCAGATTCGATAACGTCAGGGTAGATGGTGCCCTGCGCCAGCCACTTCACGTCTTCCAGTTTCAGCGCTTCTTCATCGAACACTTCAACGAAAACGCGCCCGATGATTTTACGTTTTGCTTCCGGATCGTTTTCGCCAGCCAGCGCTGACAGGAAGCGATCTTCTGCCGGTACGTGAACAATGTTCAGACCAAAGTGATCGCCAAACATATCCAGAACCTGCTCTGCTTCGTTGAGACGCAGCAGGCCGTTGTCGACGAATACGCAAGTCAGATTTTTACCGATAGCGCGGTGCAGCAGCATTGCGGTTACGGAGGAATCCACACCACCAGAGAGGCCGAGGATGACTTTATCGTCGCCTACCTGCTCGCGGATGCGAGCTACAGCATCGTCGATAATTTTCGCTGGCGTCCACAGGGCTTCACACTGGCAGATATCACGCACAAAACGCTCCAGCATGTGCATACCCTGGCGGGTGTGAGTCACTTCCGGGTGGAACTGTACGCCATAGAAGCGTTTTTCTTCGTTAGCCATAATGGCAAACGGGCAGCTTTCGGTGCTGGCTACGGTGACGAAGTCGGACGGGATAGCGGTAACTTTATCGCCGTGGCTCATCCAGACATCGAGCAGCGGTTTACCGTCTGCGGTCAGCGCATCTTCGATACCGCGAACCAGTGCGCTGTCGTTTACGACTTCAACCTGCGCGTAGCCAAATTCACGTTCGTTAGAGGCTTCAACGTGACCGCCCAACTGCATTGCCATGGTCTGCATGCCATAGCAAACGCCGAATACCGGTACGCCTGCTTCAAAGACATACTGCGGCGCACGCGGACTGTTTTCTTCAGTAGTACTTTCCGGGCCGCCGGAAAGAATAATGCCGCTTGGATTGAAGTCACGAATTTGTGCTTCTGTCACATCCCACGCCCACAGTTCGCAGTAAACACCCAGCTCACGCACGCGGCGCGCAACCAGTTGAGTGTACTGAGAACCGAAGTCCAGAATGAGGATGCGATGCTTATGAATGTTTTCCGTCATTGACGCTTATTCCGAGGCAAGTGAAACAGATAATATAAATCGCCCGACATGAAGTCGGGCGAAGAGAATCAGGAGCCCAGACGGTAGTTCGGGGACTCTTTAGTAATGGTCACGTCGTGAACGTGGCTTTCCTGAATGCCCGCACCGCTGATACGTACAAACTCCGCTTTAGTACGCAGTTCGTCGATAGTACCACAGCCGGTCAGGCCCATACAGGAGCGCAGGCCGCCCATCTGCTGGTGAATGATCTCTTTCAGGCGACCTTTATAGGCTACGCGACCTTCGATACCTTCCGGCACTAGTTTGTCGGCAGCGTTGTCACTCTGGAAGTAACGGTCAGAAGAACCTTTGGACATCGCACCCAGAGAGCCCATACCACGGTAAGATTTGTAAGAACGGCCCTGGTAGAGTTCAATTTCACCCGGAGATTCTTCAGTACCCGCCAGCATGGAACCCACCATTACCGCGCTTGCGCCAGCGGCGATAGCTTTGGCGATGTCGCCGGAGAAGCGAATACCACCATCTGCGATAACCGGAATACCTGTGCCTTCCAGCGCTTCAACTGCGTCAGCAACGGCAGTGATCTGCGGAACACCTACGCCAGTAACGATACGAGTCGTACAGATAGAACCAGGGCCGATACCGACTTTAACCGCGCTGCAACCAGCTTCTGCCAAAGCGCGTGCACCTGCAGCTGTTGCCACGTTGCCGCCGATGATTTGCAGATCCGGATATTTAGCACGGGTTTCACGGATACGCTGCAAAACGCCTTCTGAGTGGCCGTGGGAGGAGTCGATCAGCAGAACGTCAACGCCAGCGGCAACCAGCGCGTCAACACGCTCTTCGTTACCCGCACCTGCGCCAACTGCAGCACCAACACGCAGACGGCCTTGCTCGTCTTTACAGGCGTTCGGTTTACGTTCCGCTTTCTGGAAGTCTTTCACGGTGATCATGCCGATCAGGTGGAATTCGTCATCAACCACCAGCGCTTTTTCAACGCGTTTTTCGTGCATTTTTGCCAGCACCACTTCACGGGCTTCACCTTCACGCACGGTGACCAGACGCTCTTTCGGCGTCATGTAAACGCTAACCGGCTGGTTCAGGTCGGTAACAAAACGCACGTCACGACCGGTGATAATACCCACCAGTTCGTTTTCTTCGGTAACAACCGGATAGCCCGCAAAACCGTTACGCTCGGTCAGTTCTTTCACTTCGCGCAGCGTCGTGGTTGGCAGAACAGTCTGCGGATCAGTCACCACACCAGATTCGTGTTTTTTCACACGGCGAACTTCTTCTGCCTGGCGTTCAATGGACATGTTTTTGTGGATAAAGCCGATACCGCCTTCCTGAGCCAGAGCAATAGCCAGGCGCGCTTCCGTTACGGTATCCATTGCTGCGGAAAGCATAGGGATATTCAGACGAATAGTTTTCGTCAGCTGGGTGCTGAGGTCAGCAGTATTCGGCAGAACGGTAGAATGAGCAGGAACGAGGAGAACGTCGTCAAACGTCAGAGCTTCTTTAGCGATACGTAGCATGGGCAATATCTCGACCAGAGTGGTTAATAAATATTGCCGCGGCATTATACAGAGCGTAACCGATTGCATCTACCCCTTTTTGCAAAAAATGCTTGCTATCCCCGAAGGGCGGGTTACTATCGACTGAATAACCTGCTGATTTAGAATTTGATCTCGCTCACATGTTACCTTCTCAATCCCCTGCAATTTTTACCGTTAGTCGCCTGAATCAAACGGTTCGTCTGCTGCTTGAGCATGAGATGGGACAGGTTTGGATCAGCGGCGAAATCTCTAATTTCACACAACCGGCTTCCGGTCACTGGTACTTTACACTCAAAGACGACACCGCCCAGGTACGCTGCGCGATGTTCCGCAACAGCAACCGCCGGGTGACCTTCCGTCCACAGCATGGACAACAAGTTTTAGTTCGCGCCAATATTACGCTCTACGAGCCGCGCGGTGACTACCAGATAATCGTTGAGAGTATGCAGCCGGCCGGTGAAGGGCTGCTGCAACAGAAGTACGAACAGCTCAAAGCGAAGTTGCAGGCTGAAGGTTTGTTCGATCAGCAATACAAAAAACCACTTCCCTCCCCTGCGCATTGCGTTGGTGTGATCACCTCAAAAACCGGTGCTGCGCTACATGATATTTTGCATGTGTTAAAACGTCGCGATCCTTCTCTACCGGTGATCATCTACCCCACCGCCGTTCAGGGCGATGACGCACCGGGGCAAATTGTTCGCGCCATTGAACTGGCGAATCAGCGCAATGAGTGCGACGTGTTGATCGTTGGGCGCGGCGGCGGTTCGCTGGAAGATTTATGGAGTTTTAACGACGAACGCGTAGCGCGGGCGATTTTTGCCAGCCGCATTCCGGTCGTCAGCGCCGTCGGGCATGAGACGGATGTGACCATTGCCGATTTTGTTGCCGATCTGCGTGCGCCAACGCCGTCTGCCGCCGCTGAAGTAGTGAGCCGTAATCAGCAAGAGTTACTGCGCCAGGTGCAATCGACCCGTCAACGGCTGGAGATGGCGATGGATTATTATCTCGCCAACCGCACGCGTCGCTTTACGCAGATCCATCACCGATTACAGCAACAGCATCCGCAGCTCCGGCTGGCACGCCAGCAAACCATGCTTGAGCGCCTGCAAAAGCGGATGAGCTTTGCGCTGGAAAATCAACTTAAGCGTACCGGGCAACAGCAGCAGCGGTTAACACAGCGGCTGAATCAGCAAAATCCACAGCCGAAGATTCATCGCGCGCAAACGCGCATTCAGCAACTGGAATATCGTTTAGCAGAAACCCTGCGCGTACAGCTTAGCGCCACGCGTGAACGTTTCGGTAATGCAGTAACGCACCTCGAAGCCGTAAGCCCACTGTCAACGCTGGCGCGTGGATACAGCGTTACTACTGCTACTGACGGCAATGTACTGAAAAAAGTGAAGCAAGTTAAAGCGGGTGAAATGCTAACCACACGTCTGGAAGACGCTGGATAGAAAGTGAAGTTAAAAACATCCAGCCAGTAAAAAAATCGCGTAAAAAGGTGCATTAAGCCAGCACGAATTCAACGCGTTTTTTCGATATCAAGCCATGCCCGTGCTGACAGAAGTAATCTACTGCACCGCAGGCTTTTAACACCTGCAACGGTTGATGGCAGTCTGGACAAAGAGCTTTCATTTCAATAATTTCCCCGCAGGATGGGCAACGCGCATGGCCGTTATCCTGATCAAGCACATGCTGACATTGTGGACAATGCAGTTCCATATGAATTCCTCCGGTAGCCATCCCTCTACATTCATAGAGGGAATGGCAGATAAAATACTTACGGATAATTATTTATTTTTCTTGATGTGCTTCATCAGACGCTTACGTTTACGCATCTGGGTTGGCGTCAGGGTGTTACGCTTGTTCGCATACGGGTTTTCCCCTTCTTTGAACTGAATACGAATCGGCGATCCCATTACGTCCAGCGATTTGCGGAAGTAGTTCATCAAGTAGCGCTTGTAGGAATCAGGCAGGTCTTTCACCTGATTACCGTGAATCACCACAATCGGCGGGTTATAACCACCAGCGTGGGCATATTTCAGCTTCACACGACGACCGCGTACCAGCGGCGGTTGGTGATCTTCAACAGCCATCGTCATGATGCGCGTCAGCATAGAGGTCCCCACACGACGGGTGGAGCTGTCATACGCTTCACGTACTGATTCAAACAAGTTACCAACACCACTGCCGTGCAAGGCAGAGATAAAGTGCACACGAGCAAAATCGATAAAGCCCAGACGGAAGTCCAGCGTTTCTTTCACCTGCTCTTTCACTTCCTGGCTCAGGCCATCCCACTTATTCACCACAATGACAAGTGAGCGCCCACTATTGAGAATAAAGCCCAGCAGCGAGAGATCCTGATCGGAAATACCTTCGCGCGCATCAATCACTAACATCACCACGTTGGCATCTTCAATGGCCTGCAACGTTTTGATTACGGAGAATTTCTCTACAGCATCGGTGATTTTGCCGCGTTTACGTACGCCAGCGGTGTCAATGAGCACATACTCACGTCCATCGCGTTCCATTGGAATGTAGATACTGTCACGCGTCGTGCCAGGCATGTCATAAACAACAACGCGCTCTTCACCAAGAATACGGTTAGTGAGTGTAGACTTACCTACGTTCGGACGACCCACAATCGCCAGTTTGATCGGCAGACTTTGCGGGTCGAAGTCGTCTTCCTCTTCTTCTTCGCCGTTCTCTTCCACTTCAAATTGCGCCCAGTATTCAGCGTCTTCGTCGACTTCCTCTTGCGGTGCGAGATCTTCCATCCACGGCAGCAGCACATGCTCCAGCAGACTTAATACGCCACGACCGTGAGACGCGGCGATCGGGTAGATTTCACCTAAGCCAAGCGAGTAGAAATCAACCACTGCCTGATCGGGATCCAGACCGTCAGTTTTGTTTGCCACCAGGAAGGTCGGTTTTTCACGGGAGCGCAGATGTTTGGCAATCGCTTCATCTGCCGGCATCAGGCCCGCGCGCGCATCCACCATAAACAGTACGACGTCCGCTTCTTCAATCGCCAGCAGCGACTGTTCCGCCATGCGGGTTTCTACACCGTCTTCTGTGCCATCAATCCCGCCGGTATCAATACAGATAAACTCACGGCCTTCAATTTCCGCACGACCGTACTTACGGTCACGAGTCAGACCCGGGAAATCCGCAACCAGCGCATCTCGGGTGCGAGTTAGACGGTTAAATAACGTGGATTTTCCTACGTTAGGGCGCCCGACAAGCGCGACCACAGGTACCATGTTTAAAGCCTCATTTTTATAAATCATCAGACAACGCACGCTATATTCGCGTCGTTGTTAAAAACAGGAAAACGGCCCCTGTCCAGGAGCCGTTTTCAAAGTGAACGACAGAGACGATTAACGTGTAATAGAGTACACGGTTCCGTCTTTTGCCTGGATCAGCAGTTTGCCGTCAGCGGCAACCGGTTCAGTCTGGAAACCGGAACTATCAACTTTTTGCTGGGCAACGAAACGACCATCTTCGACATTAATCCAGTGCAGATAACCTTCACTGTCACCGACCACCAGGTTGCCATCATACAGCACCGGAGAAGTCAGCAGGCGATGCAACAGATCGCTTTGTGTCCACAGCGTAACGCCGCCATCAATGGTCAACGCCATCACCCGGTCATTTTGATCGACCAGATAGATGCGATTGCCGTCGACGATGAAATCATTCACCGAACCCAGTTCGCGTTTCCACATAATCTGACCACTGCGCAGATCAAGCGCCGTCAGGTTACCATTATAGGCCAGCGCGAAAACAACGCCGTTAACAACGACGGGAGTCGTGTCAACATCGCTCAGACGGTCAATTTCGGTAGAACCGGTCGCCTGGGAAATACGCTGCTGCCAAATCATCTGGCCCTGTTCCATCAGCACTGCGCTGACGCGACCATTATCGCCCCCCACGACGGCCGCACCAAAAGCCGTTGCCGGCGCAGACTCGCCACGCAAAGAGAGCGAAGGCATATCGAGGTTAACTGTCCATTTGACAGCGCCGTCAGCTTCGTTCAGCGCTTGTAACTGACCGTTACTGGTGTGGATTAACACCAGACCGTCGCTGACCACCGGGCGCGAAAGTGCTTCACCCGCGACTTTAGTTTGCCATGCCACAGTACCATCGCTGGTATTCAGCGCGTAAACCTGCGCCTTTTCGCTGCCAATGTAGACATGCCCACCAGACACGGTCACACCGCCAGAAAGTAATGCAGGCTCTTTAGAGAACCAGCCATCTTTCTCGGCCAGGCTGACAGACCAGATTTCTTTGCCATCATCCGCATTCAGCGCTTTTACCAAACCAGCGCGGTCCGCTGCATAGACAACGTTGTCCGCCAGTGCCGGATGAAGATTGGAATAGAAGTTGCCAATGCCGCTACCAACGGAAGTACTCCACGCCGTGGTCGGCGTAAACTGGTTTTCAACGGTTGGCAATGGGGACATCTTTACCACATCTTCTTCGCTGTTAAACAGCGAACAGCCGCTTAAAAGGGTAACGGAAAGCAGTCCTGGCAGCAGTAATTTACGCAATTGCATCGGGTCCCTCTCAGATGGACAAATTATTAATTTTCATCTGCATCATTTCGCTCAGTGCCGGAGTAACATCGCTTTTCACGCCTGCTTCCCATGCACTACGCGCACCTTGCTTATCACCTTTGCTCAGCAATGCTTCACCACGCAGGTCGGCAACAATGGCAGCCCACCCTTCACCTTTGATGGTATCAAGGGTTTTCAGCGCGGCATCAGCCTGCTTGAGCTGTACCTGAACGCGAGCAAGACGCAGATTTATCACGGCTTTGAGATTTTCATCGCTCGTGTCTGCCAGCCCCTGTTGTAACTGGGCGGCAGCTTTCTCTAGTTCATTTTTGTCAACAAATTGCTGCGCAAGTTCCAAAGAAGCCAGCGCACCATAAGTATTTTTATTTTCAGCAGCAAATTTTTCCGCCGCCGGGATGCTATCCGGTTTGCCTTCGCTCACTGCGGTAACCGCATTTTGATAGGCAAGAGAAGCGGAGCGTGCAGAATCAACCTGATGGCTGTTCCAGTAGCGCCAGCCAATCAGTGCGCCAACGCCCAAAATCACCCCAACAGCCAGTGCTTTGCCATTTTCAGCAAAAAAGCGTTTAACCGCTTCTACCTGGTCGTTTTCGTTCTCGTAAATTTCCACGCTGTCCTTCTCCTTCCTTAACCCAGTAACGTGCGCAAATGCGCGGCTACGCTATCCTGCGCAACTGCCGTTTGCTCACCAGAGCGCAAATCCTTCACTACTGCTGTGCCGTTAGTCACTTCAGACTCACCCAGCACCACAGCAACGCGGGCACCCCATTTATCAGCACGGGCAAACTGTTTCTTAAAGTTGCCGCCGCCGTGGTTGGTCATCAATTTCACGCCCTGTAATTCATCACGCAGACGCTCAGCTAATGCCATAGCCGCAGATTGTGTATCAGCACCTGAAGCCACCAGGTATATATCGACAATAGGATCGGCTTTAAATTCCGGATTAACGGCCTGTACTAACAATACAAGACGTTCGAGGCCCATCGCAAAACCGACAGCCGGTGTTGCACGACCGCCCAGTTGTTCCACAAGACCGTCATAACGACCGCCTGCACACACGGTGCCCTGGGAGCCGAGACTGTTAGTCACCCACTCGAAAACGGTACGGTTATAGTAATCCAGACCACGCACCAGACGCTGGTTTACGGTGTAAGCGATCCCCGCGCTCTCAAGCAGTTTGCACAGACCGGCAAAATGCTCACGAGATTCCTCGTCCAGATAATCACCTAATGCCGGAGCGTCGTTGAGAAGCGCCTGCACTTCCGGATTTTTTGAATCCAGCACGCGCAGCGGGTTAGTGTACATGCGGCGTTTGCAGTCTTCGTCCAGCTTTTCTTTATGCTGCTCAAGGAATGCCACCAGCGCATCGCGGTAATTGGCGCGTGCTTCCAGCGAACCGATAGAATTCAGCTCAAGAGTTACGTGTTCGGAAATACCCAGCGCGCGCCACCAGCGGGCGGTGAGCATAATCAGTTCAGCGTCGATATCCGGACCTTGCAGACCGAAAACTTCGCAGCCCAACTGATGGAACTGACGATAACGCCCTTTCTGCGGACGCTCGTGACGGAACATCGGCCCGATATACCACAGACGCTGTTCCTGATTGTACAGAAGACCATGCTCGATGCCGGCGCGTACACAGCCCGCCGTCCCTTCAGGGCGCAGAGTCAGGCTGTCGCCATTGAGATCCTCAAAGGTGTACATCTCTTTTTCAACCACGTCGGTGACTTCACCAATCGCACGTTTGAATAGCGGGGTCTGCTCTACAATCGGCAAGCGGATTTCACTGTAACCGTAGCTGCCGAGCACGTTTTTCAGTGTGCCTTCAATGCGCTGCCAGATGGCCGTTTCGCCAGGCAGGTAATCGTTCATGCCGCGAATGGCTTGAATGTTTTTTGCCACGTTTATTCTCTTTCTGAATATAAAAATGAACCCTCAACGCTTCCCTCAATGTTTGGGGAGCCATGCGGGTTCAATCATACACGGGAAGCGAGGCGCTTCCCATCACGTTATTATTTTTCAACCTGCTGAACGTCAATTCGACGCGCTTCATCCAGCTGACTGGCTTTCGCACGAATGCGTGCTTCCAGCTGGTCGATCATATCGTTGTTGTCCAGACGGTCTTTGCGCACGCCATCTTCATAGAGGCCGCTTTTCTTGTTGCCGCCGGTGACGCCGAGTGTAGAAACCAGCGCCTCACCTGGGCCATTCACCACGCAGCCGATAATAGAAACGTCCATCGGAGTGATGATATCTTCCAGGCGTTGCTCCAGCGCGTTAACCGTACCGATAACATCAAATTCCTGACGCGAACAGGTCGGGCAGGCGATGAAGTTGATCCCTCGCGAACGGATACGCAGCGATTTCAAAATATCGAAACCGACTTTGATCTCTTCGACCGGATCGGCCGCCAGCGATACGCGCAGCGTGTCGCCGATGCCTTCAGACAGCAGCAGACCTAAACCAATGGCGGATTTTACTGCCCCGCTGCGTGCACCACCGGCTTCGGTGATCCCCAGATGCAGCGGCTGATCGATCTGTTTTGCCAGCAAACGATAAGACTCAACAGCGAGGAAGACGTCAGACGCTTTCACGCTGACTTTGAACTGATCGAAGTTCAGGCGATCGAGATGATCAACATGACGCATGGCGGATTCCAGCAACGCCTGCGGCGTCGGTTCGCCATACTTTTCTTGCAGATCTTTTTCCAGCGATCCGGCGTTAACGCCAATACGGATCGGAATGTTTTTATCGCGCGCACAGTCAACCACCATGCGAATACGCTCTTCATTACCGATATTGCCAGGGTTAATACGCAGACAATCGACGCCGTATTCCGCTACTTTCAGCGCAATGCGATAGTCGAAGTGGATGTCAGCCACCAGCGGCACGTTAACCCGCTGTTTGATGAGTTTGAACGCTTCTGCCGCGTCCATCGTCGGTACGGAGACACGGACGATATCAGCGCCAACGCGTTCCAGCGCCTTGATTTGATTGACCGTTGCTTCGACATCTGTCGTACGCGTATTGGTCATGGACTGTACGGCGATGGGAGCACCATCGCCAATCGGCACATTCCCAACGTAAATACGTGTTGATTTTCTACGTTGAATTGGAGCCTGGTTATGCATGAAAAATCTCCCGCGTTACCCGTCTGTTACTGCGCCGGTGATTGTTCGGCATTGAGGGTCAGACGCGCAACCTGGTTAGTTCTGATAAAACGACTCAGATCGACAGGTTTCCCTTGATACTGGATCTGTACTGCGGCTGGCGCACCAATTTTCAGTTTGTACGGTGCCTGGCCGGTTAAGTTCAAATTACCGTCTTTACGCTGCATACCGCTAAACAATTTTTTACCGGTAGCATCAGTGACCTCCAGCCAGCAATCGGCAGTAAAGTTCATCACCAGCGCATTCGGATCAGCCACCGGCGTGGTCACGCCAGCCTGATCGGTTGGCAACGGCGCAGCACCATCTGGCGTTGTTGCTGCCGTTGGTGCCAGGGTCGCGGCGGTATCAACATTTGCCTGCGAAGGCGAAACAACCGCATTCTGTTGCGGATCAACAGCTGGTGCTGGCGCAGTTACGGCAGGTGTTTGCGTGTTGGTTGCGGTAGTATCCACAGACGCTGGCGGCGTGGACGTTGTAGCCGGGTCTGTAGTTGTCGACGTATTTAACGGAACACTCTGCCCCTGCTCGCTATTACTGCTCAGTTCCGCCGAAGATTGATCGGCCATAGTGGTGATCTCTTCCTGCTGAGCTTTGTGGTCTTGCCACCACCAGGCACCGCTCAGGCCGATAACCACAAACAACACCAGCCAGGTGAAGGTCATCAGCCAGCCGTCACGTTTTTTGCGGCGTTTACCGAGGGAAAAACTCTGCATCGGCGCAACTTTCGCAGCCCGTAGTGGAGCCTGCTTTTCCAGCCCTAGCAGCAGTTCTTCTTCTGGAATATGTACCAGACGCGCATAAGAGCGGATATATCCGCGCAGGAATGTTGAAGCAAGATCGGCGGGTGCCTTATCTTCTTCAATGTCGCGTACCGTGGAAACCTTCAGGCAAAGTCGCTCGGCAACGGCCTGCTGACTAAGTCCTAGTTGTTCGCGAGCATTACGCAGGCGAGCGCCGGTAGTAAGTGCTTCATTTTGGTCGTGCGTGGCTTCAGTATTCATTCGCTGCAGGTACGTTTAAATGAGAATTGAGATGCCGGTGAACCATCATGCTCACCCACACCGCGAAACATCCGTTAAGTTAACCGTTATCATACAGTATAAGACCGTCTGTGTGCTCGTGACAAAGCCCACATTCACTAAGGCTAACTTACTGTTGCATCGTTACATACTGCCTTAAAGTCAGCAAAAACGCACCGTTAATATTGACCAGACAATTGCAACTTAATACTTCATTCATAAAAGATTACGCACGGTACATAAAGTAACCGTGGCGTAATGGCTATCAGACCGCTTTAATGTCGATGGCTTCACCCTGCATCCGTTTACGCAGGGTACGTTTCGTACGGTCGATAACATCGCCCGCCAACTGACCACAGGCAGCATCGATATCATCACCACGAGTTTTACGCACAATAGTGGTGAAACCGTAGCTCATCAGCACTTTTGAGAAACGGTCGATACGGCTGTTCGAACTGCGTCCATACGGCGCGCCCGGGAACGGGTTCCACGGGATCAGGTTGATCTTACACGGCGTATCTTTCAGCAGCTCCGCCAGTTGGTGCGCGTGTTCAGTGCCGTCGTTAACGTGGTCAAGCATCACGTATTCAATAGTGACTCGGCCCTGATTGGCGTTGGATTTCTCCAGATAACGGCGCACCGCAGCAAGGAACGTTTCGATATTGTACTTTTTGTTGATCGGCACAATTTCGTCACGAATTTCGTCGTTCGGCGCGTGCAGGGAAATTGCCAGTGCAACGTCGATCATATCGCCCAGTTTATCCAGCGCCGGAACTACACCGGAAGTAGAAAGCGTGACGCGACGTTTAGACAGGCCAAAACCGAAATCATCCAGCATGATTTCCATCGCCGGAACGACGTTGTTCAGGTTGAGCAGCGGCTCGCCCATGCCCATCATCACTACGTTAGTGATTGGGCGCTGACCGGTGACTTTTGCTGCGCCGACGATTTTCGCCGCACGCCACACCTGGCCGATAATTTCCGACACCCGCAGGTTGCGATTAAAGCCCTGCTGGGCGGTGGAACAGAATTTACACTCCAGCGCACACCCCACCTGCGAAGAGACGCAGAGCGTGGCACGGTCGTCTTCCGGGATATACACCGTTTCGACGCGCTGATCGCCAACGGCGATCGCCCATTTAATGGTGCCGTCGGATGAACGCTGTTCTTCAACCACTTCCGGTGCGCGGATTTCCGCCACCTCTTTCAGTTTGCCGCGCAACACTTTGTTGATGTCGGTCATCTCATCAAAGTTGTCGCAGCAATAGTGATACATCCACTTCATCACCTGATCGGCGCGGAAGGGTTTTTCACCTAAATCTTTAAAAAACTCCCGCATCTGCTGACGGTTGAGATCCAGCAGGTTGATTTTTCCATCTTTCGTGGTGACGTTTTCAGGTGTGACTAATTGTTCAGACATATGCTATTCCGGCCTCGTTATTACACGTTATGGCCCCTGGAGGGTTGAAAAAAGAAACGCCCCGGTGAGCGGCTGCTCGTCCGGGGGCGCTGCATTGTACAAATTCTGGCGCACGGATGCCACGTTTGCACGCGGCATTTACGAAATTATTAACGGGTGCGCGGGCACACTTCGCCTTCGCCAAAGAAATAAGCGATTTCGCGAGCGGCAGATTCGACGGAATCAGAACCGTGGGTACCGTTTTCGGTCAGGCTGTCAGCGTAATCAGCGCGCAGAGTACCAGCCAGTGCGTTTGCCGGATTGGTCGCGCCCAGCAGATCGCGGTGACGCTGAACGGCGTTTTCACCTTCCAGCACGGAAACCACGATCGGGCCAGAGGTCATGAATTCAACCAGACCATCAAAGAACGGTTTTCCATCGTGTTCAGCATAAAAGCCACGTGCCTGTTCAACGGTCAGGTGCAGCATTTTGGTGCCGACAATTTTGAACCCTGCAGCTTCAAAGCGCGCAAAGATATTACCAATGACGTTTTTTGCTACCGCGTTCGGTTTGATGATGGAAAAAGTACGTTCAATAGCCATTTTTACCTCTGTAAATTGTTCTGTTGTTGTCTGTACCAGCGTACGAGATGGCGCGGATTATAATGAGCAACAGGGCCGTTGACTATTGATGAAGGTAACATTTTTTTAAAATAAAATGAGTTTTAGCAACAATCAGGGACAAAACAGACTATTGCATGACAAATTTCACTGTCGCGATTTGCCCCACGTCATCCATCACCAGCAATTGATAATCACCTTTATCCGTCAAATGCAGGGTCACGTTGCGCCCGCGTTCAGTTAACGGTTCGCCATTCAGAAACCACCAGCGTTCACCTGCCCCTCCACTTGATTGCAACGGCAAAGTCGCTTCCGCTGCGCCCGGTAAACGTTTAATAATCGCGCCATCGCGAACGCCTGTCAGCTGCAGCGGGAGCTGGGCATAGTGACCGTATGGCGGGCAACTTGTCGAGGCCGGTGGTAAGCGCACAGCGCGACGTTCTGATGCGGGCAGCCAGGGTTCCAGCGGTAGCGGCCAGACATTTATCATTTCTTGTCGCGCTTGCGGGCAATCAGCGGCAACACGTTTGCCATTTTCATCCAGCCAGATGGGGAAACGAATGCCATTAATGCCTTCCTGCTCCGGCAGTAATAGAGTTGGCGGCTGACTCCCGTCCAGCAGCCAGGTTGCCAGGCGGCGGCGACAGTTACCGTCACCTTCCGGCAAAGACTGTCCGCCCGGCCAGCAGATAACGCCACGAGTGACTGAGTTCGGGCGCGGGTCTTCCGGCAGATTCGCACTGCGCGACAGTAAGATATTATTGACCTGATTCAACAATGGTACGGCACTGGCAAAGCCAAACTGACCAACAACGGGCGTGCAGTCCGGTCTGCCAGTCCAGATCCCAATGACATAGCGAGCGTTAACCCCAATCGCCCAGGCGTCACGATAGCCATAGCTGGTGCCCGTTTTCCATGCCAGTGGGGCGACGCGCGGCAAGGCACTATCCGGCAAGGGTTGCGCTTCATCAGCCATAATCCGGCGAATGATCCACGCCGCCCCCGACGACATTAAAGGCCATTCAAGCAGCGGATCGTCAGGCTGTAAGCGCAATTTGCCTGCCTTGCCGTGGCGAGCAAACGCGGTATACGCTGCCGCCATATCTTCCAGTTTTGCACCAGCGCCGCCGAGAATGAGTGAAAGATTCGGCGCAGCACCGTTGGGCAAATATAACGGCAATCCAACATTGCGTAACTTTGCCGCAAACCGTTTCGGTCCATAGGCTTCCAGCACCTGCACAGCAGGTAAGTTCAGCGAGCGCACCAGCGCCTCGCTCATGCTGATCGGGCCATGAAAACCGCTATCAAAGTTACCTGGTCGATAATCACCGGTGCGCCGGGGGACGTCTTGCAGCAGTGATGCCGGGTGGATCAAGCCTTCATCCAGCGCCAGACCATAAACAAACGGTTTGAGCACCGATCCTGGCGATCGGATCGCATTGACCATATCAACATGACCAAAGCGTGAATCATCGTTGAGATCAACCGATCCCACCCAGCCGCGAACACGCATATCGGTATGATCAACCACGATCATCGCCAGTGAGCTGCGCGGTGGCAACCGCCCTTTCCAGTTTTGCGCCAGTTCTTCCAGACGTCGTTGAAGACCGGCATCCAGCGTAGTAACGATTTTGTCGCTTTTGCTTTTACCGAGCATCATGCGCGAAAACAGCGGTGCCAGTTGCGGCATTTGTCGGGGTGCCAGCCAGATGGGTTCTTCCCTTGACTCTTTTACCTGCTCACGGGACCACACACCTTGCACGGCCATCCGTTCGAGCACTTTATTACGCGCGGCTTCGGCACGCTCCGGCCAACGATCCGGGCGCAGTCGGCTGGGCGCTTGCGGTAACACCGCCAGCATTGCCGCCTCGGAATAGCTTAAATTCGCAGGCGATTTTCCGAGATAAGCCCAACTTGCCGCACCGATCCCCTGCAACGTACCGCCAAACGGAGCGCGGTTAAGATACAAGATCAGAATTTCACGCTTAGACAAATGCCACTCCAGTTGCAACGCGCGCCAGAGCTGGAGAATTTTGCTACCAAATGTTTTGGGGTGAGGATCAAGCAGACGAGCAACCTGCATAGTGAGCGTGCTGCCACCAGAAATAACCCGTCCCGAAGTGAGATCTTGCCATGCTGCGCGCGCCACCGAGAATGGATTCACCCCCGGATGCTTCCAGAACCAGCGATCTTCATAATTGATCAGCGCTTCAAGGTAACGTGGAGACACATCTTCGATTGTTACCGGATAACGCCAGATGCCATCAGCATCGGCGAAGCGCCAGAGCGGCGTACCATCCTGCGCCACGACCACTCGTGCGGGATTGACTTCATGCAGCGGTAGAGGCCAGAGTTTATCTGCTCCCCACGCTGCAAGAAAAAGGAGAAATGGCACAGCTGCCAGCGTTATCCAGCAGCCGCGTTTGGTTAACAAGCGAAGCATTTACGGTCGGACAATCAGCAGATCTTCAGCCGCGCCGGTCGCCCGCCATTGGGGAACATACATTGATTCCACCATCGGTTGCGGTACCTGATACGTTCCCGGCGTCACCGCCCGCGCCAGATACACCAGCGTTACCGGTTGGTATTCATCAACGGCAACCGCCGCCACAAAGCGATCGTCACGGAACTCAATGTGCTTAATGCTCGCCTGCTGCATCTGGTTCAGTAAGTTTTGCACTTCGTCACCACTTTGCTCCAGGCTGGCGCTACCGTTCGCCAGATTCTGATTTTCCAGTTCCAGACCCGCAGGCAGCAGATCCACGACTAACGCATCCGGCACGCTGTTACTGGCTTTTACCTGCAACCAGACCAGCACCAGATCGCCGCTACGTAACGAGTCCAGCGATTTGCTCTTACCATCAGTACCAAGAATATGACGCTCGATTTGCAGCACATTGTTCGCCGGTAAAGGTGCGGATTGCGGATAACCGCTGGCATCCATACGCAACCATAACGGCTGATCGCCACTGTTTCTCACCTGCAAGGTGGCAAGTTGATCGCTATTCAGATTGCTGTTTAGCGTTTTCTCGCCTGTCAGCGGCTCAGCTGAGAAAGAGGTTTGCGCCTGCCATTTACCCGGTAAATCCTGAATCGTACGGGCAGCCAGGAACAACGCGTTACTTTCCTGCGTCGATAGCCAGCGTTCACCAAACGCCTGCTGCGAAAGTGTGTTCAGCAAAGTGTACTGCTCATCGGGTAGCAGTTTATTTTCTTCCAGCAAGGAGAGCATTAACGCGTTGTCGCGCAGTGGACTACCGTAATCACCCAGCCATATCCGCTCATCACTATTTCTCGGCGTTTTCAGCGCCAGCACAATCGCTTCTTCACCACGCGTTGCATCACCCATGGTTTTCAGCGCAATGCCAAGTTGCAGCAGCGGTAAACCAGAAGCGGCATCTGCACGATGCTCCCAGATTTCACGCAGCGCACCCAGTGGTGCTTTTTGCTGACGGGCCAGCACCAGCGCAGCGTAAGACTGAACGGCGAATTTACTGGCTTTGAGATTATCCGCGTACGGGATCGACATCATGCCCGGATCTTGTAAATAGCGCAGCAGACGCTCATTACCCCGGTTAATGGCGTCTGTCGGCACGCTGTAACCCTGTTCGCCTGCGCGGACCAGGAAATCCATCACGTAAGCCGTCAGCCAGTACTCTTCGTCACCGTTTTTATCCCACAGCGCAAAGCCGCCGTTATCACGTTGCATTTGCAGCAAACGGGAAATGCCGATATCGACCGATGCACGGCGTTTCTCATCACTGTCGCCTTTGATGCCCAACGCCTGCAGTTGGGCTGCGTTGGTATAAAGTGACGGGAACAGGCCGCTGGCGGTTTGCTCAAGACAGCCGTACGGATACGCTTTTAACTCTTTGATATAACGTGCAATGTTCAGCGGTGGTTTGCCGCTCAACAACAATTGCCCTTCCAGCGTAACAGGCGAGAAGTTTTGCAATCCATCCGCCGGAATCGCCCATGTCTCACCAGGCTGTAACGCCGTACCGTAATTAACCGTTTGTGCCGGGAACGCCGGACGGACGCCGATTTTCCACTGCTTATGCTGATCGGCAACGGTTTCACCCGGTAACGCTAACCCGCTAATGGTGGCCTGAATTTCTCCATCGCCATAACCCGGCAATGCTCGCACCGGGATAAACAGCGTAGTACGCACACCTGGCGCTAATTCAACGGCTGCGGGTGAATCGCTGACCAGTTCAAGCAAACCACTGGCGGTCAGGGCAACGTTCAGTTTTTGCGGTTTATCGGTAAGATTAGTGATATCCAGCGTCAGACGCGAGGTATCGCCACTCGCCATAAAGCGCGGCATGTTCAGTTCAGCAATCACCGGTGCGGCAACTATCACTTTGCTTTCGTTGCTACCGAAATCATCTGCCGTCCAGGCTTGCGCCATGACGCGCAATTCACCGTTAAAATCGCCAATCGGCAGTGTAACCGAGCCTTCGCCCTGTTCGTTGAGCGTTACCGGCAGCGCCTGCTGCGCGACAATATTGACGTGATTGACCAGCGGTTTACCACCACGTTTCAGCTCATCACCATCGCCACCGAAACGCAGAGCTGCCAGACGCCCCTGACCTTCAATAACCTGACCGTAAATATCGTAAATGTCTGCGCCATAGCGTTTCTGACCAAAGAACGCCTGCCACGGATCTGGCGTGACGTAGTCAGTAATATTCAGCACACCACTATCAACGGCAGACACCAGCACATTCACCTGTTTAGGCTTCTCGCCATTTTTAGTGCTGGCTTTAATTTTCACGGTTAATGGTTGATTGGGACGCATTTTTGCTGGTGTTTCCAGCGCCAGATCGAGGCGACGGTTTTCATCGCCAAGCGGCAGATGCAACACACCAACCGCGCGTTTTGGCGTCGCGGAGCGAGATTTATCGCTAGGACGTACCACCAGCGTACTTAAATACAGATCATGACGATTCCAGGTTTTATCGACCGGAATCGTCAGATCCAGCCCTTGAGCCGGAACATCAATCTCTTGCCACCACAGCGGCCCTTCACTGGACTCGACCATCGCATAACCTTTACCCGCCGTTGGCGCGGCGATATGCAACTTAATGGTGTCGCCAGGGCGATAACTGGCTTTATCCAGTTTCAGCGTGACACGGTCGGGTCGCACTGCGCCGCTACCGTCGCTGTTGTCCTGCCAGCTATAGCCAGCCCAGAAACGAACACTACTGACCGCTTCATTCGGCGCTTTGACTTCCAGACGATAAGCGCCCCACTCTACCGGAAAACTGACCTTGCCGGTTTCGTCCGCTTTCAGATCCAGAGTTTGTTCATTTTCGATCAGATCTTTTTGATCAAACTGTGACTGCCAGCCTTCATCTTCTGACCAGTTCCAGTAGTAATCGCGGCGTTCGCGAATCAGGCGCACCTGCAAGCCCGACACGGCTTTTTTCACGCCTTGTGCATCGCTATAAACGATGTCAAAAGCGGCGTTACTGCCTTCATCAACAATGGGCTGTTTCACCGTGCTGTCAGTGCGATAATCGTAAACCGATTTCAAGGCGAACTGCGGACGGAGCCCCGGCAATGCATTGGCAGGCCAGATAGCCTGCTCAGCGCGGCGCGTCACCGGGCGACCGCCCGATTCCAGCAAACTGCCCTGGAAAATAACCTGCAATGGGGAATGCGTTTCCTTCCACTGGCTTTCTGTAGAAACTTCGCCGCGCCCTTTATCATCCAGCGTCAACTGAACTTCATCCAGCGTGCGGGAAAGGTTTTCGGCAGCTATATCGCCGAATTCAAAACCAGGTAAGGCTGACACAGCCTCACGCAGTGGGCGCAGGAAAAGTTGCCCTTGCAAAGTATTACCATTAGCAGGCGCACCGTACAGGTAGTATCCCACCACGGAGAATTTCACTTCATCATTCGGCGTAAGCGGGGTTTTCTCACCGGTCAGATTCAGCGCCATACGCTCTGGCATAAAATCTTCGACGTGGAAATCCCACATCCGGTACTGGTTATCGCCCGTGTTGGCGCGAATATGCCACATACCGGTTGCCGCATTGCTATCGAGTGGCCAGGTAAAGTGGTAGAGGCCATTCTCCGGCTGACTAACGACGCTCCTGAGTACCTGCCCGTCAGGTTTAATCACGTCTAACTTGATGGGTTGATCGGGCAATGCTTTACCGTCTGCATCGCGCAGTAAACCATTGAGGATTACCGTTTCACCTGGGCGATAAAGATCGCGTGGGCCAAACATGAAAAACTGTTTGCTATAGCCTGGCGCGCCAGCAATGTTAAATTCTGCTAAGTCCAGCGCCGGAAGTTTTAAATCGAGTAGCGTTGTCTGACCGTCTTTACGTGCCAGCAGTAATGCCGCATTTTTATCATTTTCCAGCTGCACATGCCCCTGAGCGTCACTGGTTGCCTGAGTCAGAGTCTGCCCTTTCTCATTTAATAAAGAGACTTCAATTCCTTGCTGGGCCGCGCCGTTTTCCAGACTTTGGGTAAAGATATCCAGACGATTGTGATAACGGTGAGCTGAAACGCCGATATCACTTAACGTAAACAGCGTCGCGGGATTACTGTAATCGTAACGTCCAGCCTGATTCATCACAGCCAGATACACGCCCGCCTGCTGAAGCGGTTTGATATCGCCCAGCGGCAGCAATAATTTTTCACGGGTGTTACGCGCAGGATTGAGATCAAACCGTCCGGTGTAGACCAGATCCGCCATCTGCAGCAGTTTGTCTGACTGCCAGTTCGCCAGCGAATTGCGGTATTCCCATTGGCTAATGAATGCTGGCAGAGATTCTGGCTTAACGCGGAAGAAGTTAACATCGACATTATTAACGTTGAGCGCCATTACCGGCAGCCCTTCAACGACTTTGCCAGGCAGCAGCGAACCACGGCTGGCAAAACCGACGCTGGGTTGGATGTCGCGGGTAGTTATAGTTTTTTCGTAATCTTTACTGAAGGTTGCATTGTTGAGTGCTTTGACCTCCTTGCCAATAGTAACGATCAAATCACGTTTCGGTTCGAGGTGGCGTAAACGTAGCTCTTTAAGATTATCTGACAGCTCCCAGGCACCATCCACTTTGCCGCTTTTTTTATCGACGACATGAATAACGCGTGAGAAATCCTGATCCGGGTCGAGAGGGATGGAGAACGTCAGCACCAGCGTGGCTGCACCATCAAGTTGGACTTCAGAGAGATCCAGCAATGTCAGCACCTTACCGGCACTCTGTTGGGCCAGTTTTTGTCTCTCCGGCACGGAGAGTTTTGCTGAACTCGCGTTTTCTGAAGAGGCCGCTTTAGTAACTTCAGAAGGCGCATCTTTTTTCACCGCTGTTGGCGCGTTATCGTTGTTGTCGCACCCTGCCAGCGCCAGCATTAGCATGCAGGCGGCTACGCGTAACTTTTTCATCCCTGCCACAATGGCCCGTTAGCAACGTCGAATAATTATTATGCGTGAGAATTTACGTTATGTAATTCAGTATCACGCCCATACAATCCGAATTTTAGTGAGAATTGTGGCTCAGACAGCCAAATCAGCCTCTTTCGCTTGTCGCTTTTCACTAAACATCCGACAATTTAGCCTAACCCCGGCAAAAATGGAGATGCCTATGTCCACGACATGGTTTGTAGGAGCCGACTGGCTCGCCGAACATATTGATGACCCGGAAATTCAGATTATCGATGCCCGCATGGCGTCGCCTGGACAGGAAGATCGTAACGTTGCTCAGGAGTATCTGAATGGACATATTCCCGGCGCAGTGTTTTTTGATATCGAAGCGCTTTCTGATCACACTTCCCCGCTTCCGCACATGCTGCCGCGCCCGAAAACGTTCGCCGTGGCGATGCGTGAATTAGGCGTTAACCAGGATAAGCACCTGATTGTCTATGACGAAGGTAATCTTTTCTCAGCCCCACGAGCATGGTGGATGCTGCGCACCTTTGGTGTAGAGAAAGTGTCGATTCTGGGGGGTGGACTTGCAGGCTGGCAGCGCGATGATCTGCTGTTAGAAGAAGGTGCAGTAGAGCTGCCGGAAGGAGAGTTTAACGCCGCGTTTAATCCTGAAGCCGTGGTGAAAGTAACCGATGTATTATTGGCAAGCCATGAAAATACGGCGCAAATTATTGATGCCCGCCCGGCTGCACGTTTTAACGCAGAAGTTGATGAACCTCGCCCAGGTTTACGTCGCGGACATATTCCCGGAGCACTGAATGTTCCGTGGACGGAACTGGTGCGCGAAGGCGAACTAAAAACGACCGATGAACTGGATGCGATATTTTTTGGTCGCGGCGTCAGCTACGACAAACCAATTATCGTCAGCTGCGGCTCTGGTGTAACGGCAGCCGTGGTTTTGTTAGCACTCGCGACGCTGGATGTGCCAAACGTGAAACTGTACGACGGCGCATGGAGTGAATGGGGCGCGCGGGCAGATTTACCGGTTGAGCCAGTGAAATAAGTATTTTACAGGCAATAAAAAACCGCCGAATTTGGCGGTTTTTTATTGCTGGTCTGGTTCGCGGCCTTTCCAGCAGGTTGTATTACCGTAGTAATGCAAGCGCGTCTCAGCGGAGACAATACTCGCCAGTAACTCTCTTTTTGTCAAGCAAAAGAGAGTTATTATTGTTCTGTTAGTATATTATCCACTGCGGCCCTTTCCGCCGTCTCGCAAGCGGGCGCTGGCTTAAGGAAAGGATGTTCCGCGACCGTTAGAGCAAGCGCGTCTCAGCGCTTGCTATCGCGGCAATATCGCCAGTGGTGCTGTCGTGATGCGGTCTTCGCATGGACCGCACAATGAAGATACGGTGCTTCTGTATCGTACTTATTGTTTCTGGTGCGCTGTTTTCCCAAGTAAATAATAACCGGAGTCTCTCCGGCGACAATTTACTGGTGGTTAACAACCTTCAGAGCAGCAAGTAAGCCCGAATGCCGCCCTTTAGGGCGGCATATTTTAGATTATCCGGTTTTGTTTAAAGTCACGCAAAAAACCTCCCCAGCGACGTTCATAGAATGGCACAATATGTTCGGTAATAAAGTGGCTAATTCCTTTTTCCCCTTTTTTCACCTGACAAATATCGATTGGTTCATCGCCAGGTAATGTATCGGTCGCTACACTTCCCGTCGCCTGAATAATTTCTTCGATATCACCATCGGCTTCAATGCCAATAAATAAATTAGGCTGTGCCTCTTCGTTCTCTTTAATTGAACAAATAAAAGCACGCTTCACCGGCTTAATGGTTTTAAATAAGGTGGTGAGTGAATCAATCATTTGTGCTGGCGGCTCTGCAACTTCCGATAATATCAGCGATTCACCGCCTTCCAGGATTTCCTGGCTGCTCAGCGGATTTCCCTCTTCACCAATCAACAAACTGATTTCACGCGGCATAAATTCTTTACCGGTCGGCAGTTTGGCATTAAGGAAGAGCGTTTCGCCAAGGGTCATCTCAAACAATGTGCGAACGGGCATTACGACAAATGCCTGTTCGTCTTCAACCGCCTGTTGAAGCGCTTCTAACGAGGTGAAAAAAGGAATGACGCTGGTGCCGTCTTCTTTTTCCCAGTGCTGTAAATCAAGCGCACTATCTTCAACCACAGCCTCGCCCTGCGCCGCCGTACCAGGCACCCAGACGGTGGATTCCAGTAGAGTACGGAAAAAGGCCGGGCGGTGTGCCGGTTCGGTTGCTGCTTTTTCCAGCAGGTCTTCAAGTTCGTTTTTTGTTTCGGACATAAGAACCACAATTCATTCAACGTTCGGGGCGCAAATGCCTGATGCGCTACGCTTATCAGGCCTACAAGGGATTCGCAATTTGTTGAATTTGCAGAATTTGTAGGCCGGATAAGGCGTTTACGCCGCATCCGGCATATTAGTTTACGCCGTTAACAGATTAGCTATCGTGCGCACACCAAGTCCCGTAGCGCCCGCAGACCACTGTTCAACCGGCGCTTTACGGTAAGTCGCCGAGCAGTCGATATGCAGCCAGCCTTGCTGATAGTTCTCAACAAAGTGCGACAGGAAGCCCGCCGCCGTGCTCGCGCCTGCCGGATACGCCGCGCTTCCGGTATTGTTCAGTTCGGCAAAGTTAGACGGCAGCTGGCTGCGGTGGAATTCCGCCAGCGGCAGACGCCAGAATGGTTCGTTCTCTTGTGAGGCACTCGCCAGCAAACGACCGGCAAGCGCATCGTCAAAACTGAACAGCGCGTGATAATCATTACCCAGCGCAGTTTTCGCCGCCCCGGTGAGGGTCGCCGCATCAATGATCATTTCCGGTTTCTGCGCACTGGCATCAATCAGACCATCGGCAAGCACCAGACGCCCTTCGGCATCAGTGTTCATCACTTCAACTTTTTTACCGTTGCGATAGGTGATGATATCGCCCAGCTTGAACGCATTGCCGCTAATCAGGTTATCCGCACAGCAGAGGAACAGCTTCACGCGCTTGTTCAGTCCGCGCGTAATGGCAAATGCCAGCGCCCCGGTAACCGTTGCCGCGCCGCCCATGTCCGACTTCATCGAGTCCATAAACGCAGTCTGTTTGATGCTGTAGCCGCCGGAGTCAAAAGTGATACCTTTACCTACCAGGCACGCGTACACTGGCGCTTCTTTATCGCCAGTTGGGTTGTAATCCAGCGCCAGCAATACCGGAGAACGTTCTGAAGCGCGTCCGACGGTGTGCAGCCCCATATAACCTTGCTCACGCAGATCTTCGCCTTTGGTGATCCGATAAGTCACACGATCGCCCGCGACGTTGCTGATCAGATCAACAGCACGCTGTGCCAGTTGCGATGGTCCCAATTCTTCTGCCGGTGCGTTGATGGTGTCACGCACCCAGTCGATGATCATCAGGCGGTTATCCAGTTCCTGGCGCTGGGCATCGTCCAGATCCGGCCACTCCACTTTACGCGTGCCTTTCGGGGCTTTGTAACCTTGCCAGAATGCCCAGCAGCGATCCGCATCCCAGCCTTCACCGCTTAACTGAACATGCTTGATGCCCAGACCGTCAATCTTGCGCGCCGCACGCTGGATCAGCCCCAGATCGTCTGCCCCGTTCAAATGCAGGGTAATGCCGTCATTATTAATGCTGTAAGTTGCTTTTTCTCCCCAGCGCGCGTCGGCAGGTTGGGTAGAGAGGGTAATCTTCATCGCTTCTGTCATTTTAGTTATCCTTCTTTGTAAAAGGGCCGCCAGTTGGCAGCCCCAGGATTTTTCCGCTAAATGATTCGCGTTGCAGGAAGGCGGCAAGTGAGTGAAGCCCCAGGAGCATAGATAACTATGTGACTGGGGTGAACGAGCGCAGCCAACGCATCTGCGGCGTGAAGCATGACGCGGAAATTATTCGGCCTCGTCCAGCCAGACTAACAAAATCGCTTCGAGGATTTTCTCGTTGGATGCCTGCGGGTCGTCGTCGAAATCTTCCAGATCGCAAATCCACTGATGCATATCGGTGAATCGAACCGTTTTCGGATCAAGATCAGGATACGCATCGTACAGTGCTTCGCCAATTTCGCGGCTATCGGTCCACTTAAGTCCCATACTAACCTCTGTTAATGCTCACGCGCATGGTTGATAGTGTAACGCGGGATTTCGACTACTAAATCTTCGTCGGTAACGCGTGCCTGGCAGCTTAAACGGCTTTCGGGCTCCAGTCCCCAGGCTTTGTCCAGCATGTCGTCTTCCTGCTCTGAGCTTTCTGGCAGCGAGTCAAAACCTTCACGAACGATGCAGTGGCAGGTGGTGCAAGCACAGGATTTTTCACAGGCGTGTTCAATCTCGATACCGTTACGCAGCGCTGCGTCGAGAATGGTTTCACCGCTATTAGCTTCCAGAACAGCGCCATCAGGGCAGAGGTCCTGATGAGGCAAAATAACAATCTTTGGCATATTAAACCTCGTCCACGGAATGGCCTTTCAGCGCACGACGAACCGACTGGTCCATGCGGCGAGCGGCGAAATCCTGGGTTTGTTTGTCTACGTTTTTAATCGCTTGTTCGATGGCGTCAACATCATCGCCCTGAGCCACTTCACTCAGGTGAGCGGCAGCATTGTCAATGACCTGACGCTCTGCGGCGCTTAACAGCGCGGCATCAGCAGCCAGCGCGCCGTGCAGACTTTCCAGCACACGCGCCGCTTCTACTTTTTGTTCTGCCAGCATACGGGCTTTTACGTCCTGCTCGGCATAGCTCATTGAATCTTTGATCATCGAAGCGATTTCGCTATCGGTCAGACCGTAAGAAGGTTTGACCTGAATAGACGCCTCAACGCCGGTGGATTTCTCCATCGCCGTCACGCTCAAAAGACCGTCGGCATCGACCTGGAACGTCACGCGAATATGCGCACCGCCAGCCGGTAGCGCCGGAATACCACGCAGCGCAAAACGCGCCAGTGAGCGGCAGTCCTGCACCAGTTCGCGCTCACCCTGCATTACATGGATAGACATCGCCGTCTGACCATCTTTAAAGGTGGTGAAATCCTGAGCGCGGGCCACCGGAATAGTGGTATTACGCGGAATCACTTTCTCCACCAGGCCGCCCATCGTTTCGAGGCCCAGCGACAGTGGGATCACATCAAGCAGCAGCATTTCGCTGTCCGGCTTGTTACCCACCAGAATATCCGCCTGAATCGCCGCGCCAATAGCGACGACTTTATCCGGGTCGATGGAAGTCAGCGGTGGACGACCGAAAAATTCGCCTACCCGTTCACGCACCAGCGGCACGCGAGTAGAACCGCCAACCATCACCACTTCCAGCACTTCATCAGCTTCTACGCCCGCGTCTTTCAGCGCACGACGACAAGCCAGTAAGGTTCGTTTTACCAGTGGCGCGATCAGTTCATTGAATTGTTCACGGCTGATTTCGCCCTGCCAGCCCGCAACGTTAACGGTCACGGAGTCCGCATCGCTCAGCGCGATTTTGGCTGCAATGGCGGCATCCAGCAGTTCACGCTGAACGCGGTTATCGCTACGATCAGGAATGTCCGCCTGCTCGCGAATGTAATCCGCCAGCAGATGGTCGAAATCATCGCCGCCGAGCGCGGAATCACCGCCGGTTGCCAGCACTTCAAACACGCCGCGACTTAAGCGCAGAATGGAAATATCAAACGTCCCGCCACCGAGGTCATAAACGGCGATCACGCCTTCCTGACCGGAATCCAGCCCGTAGGCGATAGCCGCAGCGGTCGGTTCGTTAAGTAAGCGCAGAACATGCAACCCCGCCAGACGCGCCGCGTCTTTGGTGCCCTGACGCTGGGCATCGTCAAAGTACGCCGGAACGGTGATAACGACACCATCCAGCTCGCCTGCCAGGGCTTCAGTTGCCCGCGCCGCCAGTGCTTTGAGGATGTCCGCAGAAACGCGCACCGGGTTCAGCAGCCCCGCCGCCGTTTCAATCATTGGCAGGCCGTTTTCGCTGGCCTGGAATTGATAAGGCAAATGCGGATAGCGTTGCTGGATATCAGCCAGCGAGCGTCCCATCAGGCGTTTAACAGAACTAATGGTGTTGGCGGTATCGAGCGCTGCGTTAGTACGCGCGTCATAACCCACCGAATGCCCTTGCTGTTGATAGTGAACAACAGATGGCAGCAGGTGACGGCCTTCATGGTCGGCTAACGTTTCGGCCTGACCGCTGCGCACTGTCGCTACCAGCGAGTTGGTTGTGCCCAGGTCAATACCGGCCGCCAGACGACGCTGATGCGGCGCAGCACTCAAACCAGGTTCACTAATTTGTAATAAGGCCATGTTTAGCTTCCAGAAATTAAAAATCGAGCAGTTTTTCTTCGAGTTGTTCGGCACTGCTTCGCAGTTTATCGAGAAAACGCAGCTTACGCACGGTATCCGCCGCCGCGTCCCACGTCTCGTTGTCTAACTGTTCAACCATCAACTGATGGCGGGTATCAAACATCTTTTTCACACGTTTGATAAAGCTTTCCAGCCGCGCTTCATCTTTCGCCTGTTCGATCTCGTCCAGTTCTTCGCGCAGCTCCAGCTGTTCCATCAGGAACGCGGTGTCGCGCACAGTATGCTGCTCGCTGGCGAGATCAAAACCGTGCAAAGAAAGCAAATATTCCGCGCGCATTAACGGATGACGCAGCGTTTGCCAGGCCTGGTTAATGGTTGCAGATTGCTGTACGGCGGCGAGTTGTTCCGCCTGGCTTCCGCTGGCGAATTTATCAGGATGATACTGACGTTGTAGATCCTGAAAACGCAGGCTCAGTGCCTGGGTATCGAGTTGATAACGGGCAGGCAAGCCAAAGAGGGTGAAGTAATCCATAACATTCTCAGGGCTGCGATCCGCCGCGATAACGGCGAATCAGGTAAAACAAACCCCACGCGCAGGCGACCACGGTGGGGTTATCGGTATGCGCATCAAACGTGGAAGCTTTCGCCGCAACCACACTCATCTTTAACGTTCGGGTTGGTGAATTTAAACCCTTCATTCAGGCCTTCTTTTACGAAGTCCAGCTGCGTACCGTCCAGAAATTGCAGGCTTTTGCCATCGACCACGACTTTCACGCCTTTGTCTTCAAACACGATGTCTTCCGGCGTCGGTTCGTCAACAAATTCCAGTACATAAGCCATACCTGAACATCCGGAGGTTCTCACGCCCAGACGCAGGCCAAACCCTTTGCCGCGGTTAGCCAGAAAGGTATTTACTCGCGCTGCTGCACTGTCGCTCAGTGTAATCGACATAACCAAACCTCAACTCTTATTTTGCTTCACGTTTGCTTTTATAGTCCGCAATGGCGGCTTTGATCGCGTCTTCTGCCAGAATAGAACAGTGAATTTTCACCGGCGGCAGTTCAAGTTCTTCAGCAATATCGGTGTTTTTGATCGCCTGCGCTTCGACGAGAGACTTCCCTTTCACCCATTCGGTGACCAGGGAGCTGGAAGCGATAGCAGAACCGCAGCCGTAAGTTTTAAAACGCGCGTCTTCAATGATACCTTCATCGTTGACTTTAATCTGCAACTTCATCACGTCGCCACAGGCCGGTGCACCCACCATGCCGCTGCCGACGTTCTCGTCGTTGTTGTCAAAGGAACCCACGTTACGCGGATTCTCGTAATGGTCGATAACTTTTTCGCTGTAAGCCATTATAAATTCTCCTGATTCCGATACCGATTAATGATGAGCCCATTCGATGCTGTTCAGATCCACGCCCTGCTTGTACATTTCCCACAGCGGAGAAAGGTCACGCAGACGACCGATGGATTTACGAACTAACTCGATGGTGTAGTCGATCTCTTCTTCAGTAGTAAAACGACCTAAAGAGAAACGGATAGAGCTATGTGCCAGCTCGTCGTTCAGCCCCAGCGCGCGCAGCACGTAGGACGGTTCGAGGCTTGCTGACGTACAGGCGGAACCTGAAGAAACTGCGAGGTCTTTCAGCGCCATAATCAGCGACTCACCTTCAACGTAGTTGAAGCTGACGTTGAGAATGTTCGGCGCACCGTGTTCCAGGTCACCGTTCAGGTAAACTTCTTCGATATCTTTGATGCCGTTCCACAGACGGTTACGCAGGCCGCGCAGACGTTCCATCTCGGTCGCCATCTCTTCTTTTGCGATGCGATAGGCCTCGCCCATTCCGACGATCTGGTGAACAGGCAGAGTGCCGGAACGCATACCGCGCTCGTGACCGCCGCCGTGCATTTGCGCTTCGATGCGTACGCGCGGTTTACGACGTACATACAGCGCACCGATACCTTTCGGGCCATAGATTTTGTGACCGGAGAAAGACATCAGGTCAACTTTCAACTGGCTCAGGTCGATAGGCAGTTTGCCCACGCTCTGGGTTGCATCAACGTGATAGATAATGCCACGAGCACGGCACATTTCGCCGATAGCCGCGATATCCTGCACCACGCCGATTTCGTTATTTACGTGCATGATGGAAACAAGGATGGTGTCGTCACGCATCGCTGCTTCAAGTTCTTTCAGGTCGATAATGCCGTTACGCTGCGGTGCCAGGTAGGTGACTTCAAAACCTTCGCGCTCCAGCTGACGGCAGGTATCCAGTACCGCTTTGTGTTCGGTTTTGCTAGTGATGATGTGCTTGCCTTTTTTCTGATAAAAGTTGGCTGCACCTTTGATCGCCAGGTTGTCAGATTCGGTTGCACCAGAGGTAAAGACGATTTCACGCGGATCAGCGCCGACCAGATCGGCAATCTGATTACGGGCGATATCTACCGCTTCTTCAGCCTGCCAGCCGAAACGGTGAGAACGAGAGGCCGGGTTACCAAAGGTTCCGTCCATCGTCATGAACTGCATCATTTTCTCGGCAACACGCGGGTCCACCGGCGTGGTTGCGGAGTAGTCGAGATAAATCGGTAATTTCATTGCTCTATAAACTCCGTACATCACTCAATGCAAGGAATCAGGCTACCGGCTGGATGTACGACCGTGTTTACGGAGTATTTAGCACTCCGGCCTGATTCTGAATTCTTTTTATTAAGCGCGTAACTTAACGTCGATCGCGTCTTGTGTGCGGGTGCGTGGCGCGTCGTGAGTATGCTGACGACCAGACACATCCAGCACTTCCTGGTTATTAACCAGTTCGCCTAAAGTAATGTTGTTGAGAAAACCGGTGAGACGGTCGCTCAAATCACGCCACAGCGCGTGGGTCAGGCATTTATCGCCGCCCTGGCAGCCGCCTTTACCCTGACAACGGGTGGCATCTACAGATTCGTCAACGGCGCTAATCACTTCGCCAACGGCGATGCTGCTGGCATCTTTGCCTAACAGATAACCACCGCCTGGTCCACGTACGCTGGAAACCAGACCATTTTTACGCAGACGGGAAAACAGTTGTTCCAGATAAGAAAGGGAAATGCCCTGACGTTCGGAAATATCAGCCAACGGTACCGGGCCCGCTTCAGAGTTGAGCGCAACGTCAAGCATTGCGGTCACGGCATAGCGCCCTTTAGATGTCAGTCTCATGTCTTACTTCACCTCAAACTCGCCCCTGCCCGGGGTTTTTTATTGTAAAAGTGGGGGTATTGAATAGCAGGGTCAAGTCTGACATTCCCGAGTAAATTGGTCAACTATTTACTTGACTGATTTAGTCGGGTATTTAACCTTCAGTGCCATTTTTTTATCGTGGCGTTTGTACCTGTTGTCGGATGCGGTGTGAACACCTTATCCGACCTACGGTTCTGTACATTGTAGGCCTGATAAGACGCGTTAAGCGTCGCATCAGGCAACTACTGTTATTCGGCCTTGTTACCTTTATTCTGCTGCTCAATAGAAGCCAGAATCCCGCGCAGGATATTCAATTCCTGGCTTTCCGGGCGCGCACGGGTAAACAGACGGCGCAATTTATTCATCACCTGCCCCGGATGGTTTTCACGGATAAAACCGGTTGCCAGCAGCGTTTGTTCCAGATGACCATAAAAACGCTCCAGATCATCGACCAGCGGATACGGCGTCTCTTCATGCTCGACCTGCTCGCCGTTTTCCTGAGTTGCCAGCCAGGCCATGCGCACTTCATAGGCAATAACCTGAACCGCCATCGCCAGGTTCAGCGAGCTGTATTCCGGGTTAGCCGCAATCGCGACATGATAATGGCATTTCTGCAACTCTTCATTGGTCAAGCCGACGCGCTCGCGACCAAACACCAGCGCCACCGGGGTATTTGCCGCTTCAGCGACGCTTTTCAGGCCGCATTCGCGCGGGTCGAGCATCGGCCATGGCAGCGTGCGGGAACGTGCGCTGGTGCCCACCACCAAGCTACAACCGGCTAACGCTTCGTCGAGCGTATCGACGATGTGAGCATTACCAATCACATCGCTGGCCCCTGCTGCCAGGGCAATCGCCTGGGAGTCGGGTTTCACCAGTGGATTAACCAGCCACAGATTGGTTAATCCCATTGTTTTCATGGCACGGGCAACAGAACCCATATTGCCGGTGTGTGACGTCTCCACCAGCACAATTCGAATATTTTGCAGCATTGTCTTTCTTCATCTAAAGATTATTCACGCATCTTATCATAAAACGAAGACAGATGCCGATCTCGCTGCTATACTCTGCGCCGTTTTCCCGTTCTTTAACATCCAGTGAGAGAGACCGATGCATCCGATGCTGAACATCGCCGTGCGCGCAGCGCGCAAGGCGGGTAATTTAATTGCCAAAAACTATGAAACCCCGGACGCTGTAGAAGCGAGCCAGAAAGGCAGTAACGATTTCGTGACCAACGTAGATAAAGCTGCCGAAGCGGTGATTATCGACACGATTCGTAAATCTTACCCACAGCACACCATCATCACCGAAGAAAGCGGTGAACTTGAAGGTACTGATCAGGATGTTCAATGGGTTATCGATCCACTGGATGGTACTACCAACTTTATCAAACGTCTGCCGCACTTCGCGGTATCTATCGCCGTTCGTATCAAAGGCCGCACCGAAGTTGCTGTGGTATACGATCCTATGCGTAACGAACTGTTCACCGCCACTCGCGGTCAGGGCGCACAGCTGAACGGCTACCGTCTGCGCGGTAGCACCGCTCGCGATCTCGACGGTACCATTCTGGCGACCGGCTTCCCGTTCAAAGCAAAACAGTACGCCACTACCTACATCAACATCGTCGGCAAACTGTTCAACGAATGTGCAGACTTCCGTCGTACCGGTTCTGCGGCGCTGGATCTGGCTTACGTCGCTGCGGGTCGTGTTGACGGTTTCTTTGAAATCGGTCTGCGTCCGTGGGATTTCGCGGCAGGCGAGCTGCTGGTTCGTGAAGCGGGCGGCATCGTCAGCGACTTCACCGGTGGTCATAACTATATGCTGACCGGTAACATCGTTGCTGGTAACCCGCGTGTTGTGAAAGCCATGCTGGCGAACATGCGTGATGAGTTAAGCGACGCTCTGAAGCGTTAATGACTCAGGCGGGTGATGTCACTCACCCGCCCTCGCCTTTCAGGCGCTATTCCGAAATACTTCCTCACCGCTTTACTTTCTTTCGTCACTCTCCCACCATCTTTCCCCGATTAATGGATGATAAAGAAGTCACAAGGAAAGGTTATGGCGCTGCCAGTGAACAAACGCGTTCTCAAAATTCTGTTTATTCTCTTTGTTGTTGCCTTCTGCGTTTATTTAGTGCCGCGCGTTGCCATCAACTTCTTCTATTATCCTGACGATAAAATTTACGGTCCCGACCCCTGGTCGGCGGAATCCGTCGAATTTACGGCTAAGGACGGTACTCGTCTGCAAGGCTGGTTTATTCCTTCTTCGACGGGCCCTGCTGACAATGCCATCGCAACCATCATTCATGCTCACGGCAATGCCGGAAATATGTCCGCCCACTGGCCGCTGGTCAGTTGGTTACCCGAGCGTAATTTCAACGTTTTTATGTTTGATTATCGCGGGTTTGGTAAATCAAAAGGCACGCCGTCCCAGGCCGGATTGCTGGACGATACGCAAAGTGCCATCAATGTGGTGCGCCATCGCAGTGATGTAAACCCACAACGGCTGGTGCTGTTCGGGCAGAGTATTGGCGGGGCGAATATTCTTGCTGTTATTGGTCAGGATGATCGTGAAGGCATACGTGCGGTGATCCTCGACTCCACATTTGCCTCTTATGCAACCATCGCCAATCAGATGATCCCCGGCAGTGGCTACTTACTTGATGAGAGTTACAGCGGCGAAAATTATATCGCCAGCGTCAGCCCGATCCCGCTTTTACTCATTCACGGTAAAGCTGATCACGTTATCCCATGGCAGCACAGCGAAAAGTTGTATAGCCTGGCAAAAGAGACAAAACGGTTGATCCTAATCCCGGATGGCGAACACATTGATGCTTTTTCCGATCGTCACGGCGATGTTTATCGCGAACAGATGGTGGACTTTATCCTTAGCGCGTTGAATCCGCAGAACTAACCCATGATCGCTAGCACGATAATCATTCACAAAACCACCTTAAGACATGCTAATCCACTGGTCAGAACAGTTTAAGATGAGAAAAATTCTGTGACGCTTGCCAACATTTCTGATGATTAGCATTCCCTTCGCCATTTACCTGAGCAAACTTTAGCTATTCTTATCAATTATGCTTATGGGAGATCTACAGATGATGCCTACGCTTGCTCCACCATCTGTCCTTTCGGCTCCCCAGCGCCGCTGCCAGATCTTGCTGACGCTCTTTCAGCCGGGGTTGACCGCCACCATGGCAACCTTCAGCGAGCTTAATGGTGTGGATGATGATATTGCCAGTCTTGATATCAGCGAAACAGGACGGGAGATCCTGCGCTATCATCAACTCACACTGACGACTGGTTATGACGGTAGCTACCGGGTTGAAGGTACAGTGCTTAACCAACGTTTGTGTTTATTTCACTGGCTACGACGTGGTTTCCGTCTGTGTCCGTCATTTATTACCAGCCAATTCACCCCCGCCCTGAAGAGTGAACTGAAGCGGCGCGGAATTGCGCGTAACTTTTACGACGATACCAATCTACAAGCGTTAGTGAATCTCTGCTCCCGACGGCTGCAAAAACGCTTTGAAACGCGCGATATTCATTTCCTGTGTCTGTATCTGCAATATTGTTTGCTGCAACACCACGCTGGAATTACGCCTCAGTTTAATCCGCTCCAACGTCGCTGGGCGGAATCCTGCCTTGAATTTCAGGTAGCGCAGGAAATTGGACGCCACTGGCAGCGTCGGCGCTCCAGCCTGTACCGCCTGATGAGCCACTGTTTATGGCATTACTTTTTTCCATGTTGCGGGTTCCCGATCCATTGCGTGATGCGCATCAGCGAGACAGACAATTGCGTCAGTCTATCAAACGTCTGGTAAACCATTTTCGTGAGCTGGGAAATGTTCGTTTTTATGATGAACAGGGGTTATGCGATCAGCTTTATACCCACCTCGCCCAGGCGTTAAATCGCAGTTTGTTTGCCATCGGTATTGATAATACCCTGCCAGAAGAGTTCGCCAAACTGTACCCACGCCTGGTGCGCACCACCCGCGCGGCGCTGGCCGGATTTGAAAGTGAATACGGCGTCCATCTTTCTGATGAGGAAAGTGGTCTGGTCGCGGTGATTTTCGGTGCCTGGCTAATGCAGGAAAACGATCTGCATGAAAAACAGATTATTCTTCTTACCGGGAATGATAGCGAGCGAGAAGCGCAGATTGAGCAGCAGTTACGCGAACTAACGTTACTGCCGCTCAACATTAAACATATGTCGGTAAAGGCATTTTTGCAGACAGGCGCTCCGCGCGGCGCGGCACTGATTATTGCGCCTTATACCATGCCGTTACCGCTCTTTTCACCACCGCTGATCTATACGGACCTGACACTGACAACACATCAACAGGAGCAGATCCGCAAAATGCTCGAATCAGCATGAGGGAACAACTTTCGGGCGCAAAAACATTGCCGGAAGCGCCACCAGCGCCATTACCCAGAACACGCCGTGGCCCAGATATTGATACAGGAAACCGGCGAAAACGGTCATGATAGCTATACTGCCGCCCATCGCGACGGCAGAGTAAACCGCCTGTAAACGGATGACTTCGCTACCCTGGCGAGCGGCAATATAGCGCATGGCGGCCAGGTGGCAGACCGTGAAGGCGCCGCAATGCAGAATTTGCACCACTATCAACCACGGCAACGCCGTAGTTGCTCCCATAATGCCCCAGCGCACTACGCCGCAAATCGCCGAGATCAACAGCATATCGCGTGCACTACAACGGCGGAAAAGTTTATTACTCAGCGCAAAGATAATGACTTCCGCCACCACGCCCAGCGACCACAAATACCCCACCGCCGAGGCCGAGTAGCCAGCTGCCTGCCAGTAAATGGCGCTAAAACCGTAATAGGCCGCATGTGCCCCCTGCAATAAACAAACGCAGGCCAGAAAGCGCCAGTTCTGAAGAACCAGCGCCAACCACGCTGACCAACCGGTGCTCTCCTGCTGGCGGCTTGCCCCTTGTGGCTGAATCGTCGGACGGATGAGAAAGCCGAGCAGCATAGATGCCACGCCCAATGTTAACAGCGCGAGGATCACCTGATAATCAAACATAGTGACCAGTTTGCCCGTCAGCGCCGAGCCAATGACAAACGCCACCGAGCCCCACAGTCGCACTTTGCCGTAATCAAGCGGGAACTGCTTTTGCCACGTATTCGCCAGTGCATCGGTCAACGGTACCAGCGGTGAGAAAAAGAGGTTAAAGCCAATCATCACCAGCATCAGCCACGCTACGTGCGCCCCCGCCCAGAAGGCGACAGCAAAGAGAAGTGTCATCATTGCCAGCACGCGCAAGGCGGAAATCAGGCGAGAAGGATCGCTGACGCGGGGCGCGATGAGCAAACTCCCGAGAAAACGGGCAACCAGACCTGCCCCCAATAACAGGCCGATGGTTTCTGGCGTTAAACCAATCCCTTTAAGCCAGACGCTCCAGAAAGGTAGAAAAATGCCGTAACTAAAAAAGTATGTGAAATAGCCGAGCGCCAACCAGCGCGTGGATTGCAAAACCATGAGTCCCTCCCGTCAGGAGGCGTTAGTCTGGGGTTAATCGAATGTTGGTGCAAGTTGAAAAATAAGAATATTCGAGCCTGCTTCCCGATGTCTGTAACGCCAGTTCACAAGCACTAAAAAACTGCGATCCGCGACGCATGTTGCAAAAATAATGCGTAATTATGCCGTTACGCTTGCCAAACGTTCCTGCACAATGGCGATGAAATCGCGTAATGCCGGCTTCATCTCCCCTTTCTTCCACGCCATCAGTAAAGCAATGGAAGGCACATTTCCGGCAATGGGACGAAAAACAACCTGTCCGGTATTAAAATTATTCATATAACCGGGTATCAAAGTGACGCCCAGCCCCATGCCCACCAGATTCATGGTCACCAGAATATTCGTTGCCACCTGGACGATATTTGGCTGGCTGTTTTCTTGCGCAAACCACGCTTTAACGATCGGCGCAAGCGAACCGGAATACGCCGGATCGGTACTGACGAAATTCACGCCATCCAGTTGCGCGGCGGTGATCTCTTTTTCATGTGCTAAAGGGTGATCAACCGGTAACACAACCACTAATGGTTCGTCAAAAAGCTCCAGATAATCAATCTCCGGGCTATAAACAGGATGGCGCATTAAGCCGACGTCGAGTTCACCACGGCGAATTTTTTCCTCCTGTTGCGTGGTGATTAAACTCACCAGCTCAATCAAGGTGTCTGGCTGTCTGAGACGAAACATCGGTAATACTTTTGGCAGTAAATTCACTTCCGCCGATGGCACAAAGCCAATGGTTAATTGTCTGTCTTCCTGAACAGTTTTCCGCGCCCGTAATTTGGCATTTTCCGCTTGTTCGAGGATTGCCAGCGCGTCCTGGAGAAAACATTCTCCCGCCGCCGTCAACGCGACTTTGCGCTTATCCCTCACCAGTAACGGAACACCGACACAGTTTTCAAGATCGCGGATCTGGCTGCTTAACGAAGGCTGTGAGGTATGCAGTTTTTCCGCCGCACGGGTAAAGTTCAGTGCCTGCGCCACTGCGACGAAATAGCGTAAATGCCGTAGTTCCATCACCTTCCCCTTGTTATCGAAAAAACGTCTCAGCTGGTAGAAATTAACTATTTCACATATTAGCAACCAACCAGCAACATCCTTATGGCACAAAAATAGAAGGTCAATACATCTTATCTTTCAGGATTAAAAAATATGACCACACCCTCAGATTTGAACATTTACCAACTGATTGACACCCAAAATGGTCGGGTCACTCCGCGTATTTATACCGACCCGGATATTTACCAACTGGAGCTTGAGCGTATTTTCGGTCGTTGCTGGCTATTTCTCGCCCACGAAAGCCAGATCCCAAAACCCGGTGATTTCTTTAACACCTACATGGGAGAAGATGCGGTTGTCGTAGTGCGTCAGAAAGACGGCAGCATCAAGGCGTTTCTCAACCAATGCCGCCACCGGGCCATGCGTGTGAGTTATGCAGATTGCGGCAACACTCGCGCCTTTACCTGCCCGTATCACGGCTGGTCTTATGGCATTAACGGCGAGTTGATCGATGTACCGCTGGAACCTCGCGCCTACCCACAAGGGTTGTGTAAATCCCACTGGGGGCTAAACGAAGTTCCTTGTGTGGAGAGTTATAAAGGGCTGATTTTTGGCAACTGGGATACCAGCGCACCGGGCCTGCGTGATTACCTTGGTGACATTGCCTGGTATCTGGATGGCATGCTGGATCGTCGCGAAGGCGGCACCGAAATTGTCGGCGGCGTACAAAAGTGGGTGATCAACTGTAACTGGAAATCCCCGGCAGAGCAGTTCGCCAGTGACCAATATCATGCTCTGTTCAGCCATGCTTCTGCCGTTCAGGTATTAGGGGCGAAAGATGATGGCAGCGATAAGCGTCTCGGTGATGGACAAACCGCCCGCCCGGTGTGGGAAACCGCCAAAGATGCGCTGCAATTTGGTCAGGACGGTCACGGTAGCGGTTTCTTCTTTACTGAAAAACCGGATGCTAATGTCTGGGTCGATGGCGCGGTTTCCAGCTATTACCGCGAAACCTATGCCGAAGCAGAACAACGTTTAGGTGAAGTTCGCGCCCTGCGCCTGGCGGGTCATAACAATATATTCCCCACGCTTTCATGGCTAAACGGCACTGCCACACTCCGCGTCTGGCATCCGCGCGGCCCTGATCAAGTTGAAGTGTGGGCGTTCTGTATTACTGACAAAGCCGCCTCCGATGAAGTTAAAGCCGCTTTTGAAAACAGCGCCACTCGTGCTTTTGGTCCTGCTGGTTTTCTCGAGCAGGATGACTCGGAGAACTGGTGTGAAATCCAGAAATTGCTTAAAGGCCACCGCGCCCGCAACAGCAAACTGTGTCTGGAAATGGGGCTTGGTCAGGAAAAGCGCCGCGACGACGGCATTCCTGGCATTACTAACTATATCTTTTCAGAAACTGCCGCTCGTGGAATGTACCAACGCTGGGCCGATCTTCTGAGTAGCGAAAGCTGGCAGGAAGTGCTCGATAAAACCGCCGCTTACCAGCAGGAGGTGATGAAATGAGTGCGCAAGTTTCACTAGAGTTACATCTCCGCATTAGCCAGTTTCTCTTTCACGAAGCCAGCTTACTGGACGACTGGAAATTTCGTGACTGGCTGGCGCAGCTCGACGAAGAGATTCGTTACACCATGCGCACCACAGTTAACGCGCAAACACGCGACCGCCGCAAAGGCGTCCAGCCACCGACAACCTGGATTTTTAATGACACCAAAGACCAGCTGGAGCGGCGAATCGCCCGTCTGGAAACGGGCATGGCCTGGGCAGAAGAGCCGCCGTCACGCACCCGTCACTTAATCAGCAACTGCCAGATAAGCGAAACCGACATCCCAAACGTATTTGCTGTGCGGGTAAATTATCTGCTTTATCAGGCACAAAAAGAGCGCGATGAAACATTCTATGTTGGAACGCGTTTCGACAAAGTTCGCCGTCTGGAAGATGACAACTGGCGCTTGCTGGAACGGGATATCGTCCTGGATCAAGCGGTAATCACTTCCCATAACCTGAGTGTACTGTTCTGATGAATCGAATTTATGCGTGTCCCGTTGCGGATGTGCCGGAGGGTGAGGCTCTCCGGATCGATACCTCGCCCGTCATCGCCCTGTTCAACGTTGGCGGCGAGTTTTATGCCATTAACGATCGTTGCAGCCATGGTAATGCGTCGATGTCAGAAGGGTATCTGGAAGATGACGCCACGGTGGAGTGCCCGCTACACGCCGCCAGTTTTTGCCTGAAAACGGGGAAAGCGTTATGCCTGCCCGCCACCGATCCGCTCACCACTTATCCAGTACACGTTGAAGGTAGTGACATTTTCATCGACTTACCGGAGGCGCAGCCATGAGCGATCTGCATAACGAGTCCATTTTTATTACCGGCGGCGGATCGGGATTAGGGCTGGCGCTGGTCGAGCGATTTATCGAAGAAGGCGCGCAGGTTGCCACGCTGGAACTGTCGGCGGCAAAAGTCGCCAGTCTGCGTCAGCGATTTGGCGAACATATTCTGGCGGTGGAAGGTAACGTGACCTGTTATGCCGATTATCAACGCGCGGTCGATCAGATCCTGACTCGTTCCGGCAAGCTGGATTGTTTTATCGGCAATGCAGGCATCTGGGATCACAATGCCTCACTGGTTAATACTCCCGCAGAGACGCTCGAAACCGGCTTCCACGAGCTGTTTAACGTCAACGTACTCGGTTACCTGCTGGGCGCAAAAGCCTGCGCTCCGGCGTTAATCGCCAGTGAAGGCAGCATGATTTTCACACTGTCAAATGCCGCCTGGTATCCTGGCGGCGGTGGCCCGCTGTACACCGCCAGTAAACATGCCGCAACCGGACTTATTCGCCAACTGGCTTATGAACTGGCACCGAAAGTGCGGGTGAATGGCGTCGGCCCGTGTGGTATGGCCAGCGACCTGCGCGGCCCACAGGCGCTCGGGCAAAGTGAAACCTCGATAATGCAGTCTCTGACGCCGGAGAAAATTGCCGCCATTTTACCGCTGCAATTTTTCCCGCAACCGGCGGATTTTACGGGGCCGTATGTGATGTTGGCATCGCGGCGCAATAATCGCGCATTAAGCGGTGTGATGATCAACGCTGATGCGGGTTTAGCGATTCGCGGCATTCGCCACGTAGCGGCTGGGCTGGATCTTTAAGGAAGCACGATGAAAGAAAAAACGATCATTATTGTCGGTGGCGTGCAAGCGGCGGCAATGGCTGCGGCCTCGCTACGCCAGCAAGGGTTCACCGGTGAGCTGCATCTGTTTTCCGATGAGCGACATCTTCCTTATGAACGACCTCCACTCTCGAAATCCATGTTGCTGGAAGATTCCCCGCAGTTACAGCAGGTGTTACCCGCTAACTGGTGGCAGGAAAACAATGTTCATCTGCATTCCGGTGTAACCATCAAAACGCTGGGTCGCGACACACGAGAGTTAGTGTTAACCAACGGCGAAAGCTGGCACTGGGATCAGCTTTTTATAGCAACCGGCGCGGCAGCTCGACCGCTGCCGTTGCTTGATGCACTGGGAGAACGCTGCTTTACCCTACGCCATGCCGGTGATGCCGCCAGACTGCGAGAAGTTCTGCAGCCCGAACGGTCAGTCGTGATTGTCGGTGCCGGAACTATTGGTCTGGAACTGGCTGCCAGCGCCACGCAGCGCAGCGCAGATGTAAGGTGACAGTGATTGAACTGGCGGCAACCGTCATGGGCCGTAATGCACCACCGCCCGTGCAACGCTATCTTTTACAGCGCCACCAGCAGGCTGGTGTGCGCATTCTGCTCAATAATGCCATTGAACATGTAGTCGATGGTGAAAAAGTAGAACTGACGCTGCAAAGTGGGGAAACGCTTCAGGCTGATGTGGTGATTTACGGTATTGGTATCAGCGCCAACGAGCAACTGGCTCGCGAGGCCAACCTTGATACTGCCAATGGCATTGTCATTGATGAGGCTTGCCGCACCTGCGATCCCGCGATCTTTGCCGGTGGCGATGTGGCAATCACTCGTCTTGATAATGGTGCACTACACCGCTGTGAAAGCTGGGAAAACGCCAATAACCAGGCGCAAATTGCCGCTGCCGCAATGTTAGGGCTACCGCTACCGCTACTGCCGTGGTTCTGGAGCGATCAGTACAGTGATAACTTACAGTTTATTGGCGATATGCGTGGCGATGACTGAGGTAGCCTGAGTTTAACGGACACTCCTTCCTGAAATAGAATGGCATCATGAAGGAGCTAATAATGAGCAGAAAAAACCAACGTTACTCTAAAGAGTTCAAAGCCGAAGCTGTCAGAACGGTTCTTGAAAATCAACTTTCGATCAGTGAAGGCGCTTCCCGATTATCCCTTCCTGAAGGCACTTTAGGACAATGGGTTACCGCCGCCAGAAAAGGGCTCGGTACTCCTGGTTCCCGCACGGTGGCTGAACTGGAATCTGAAATTCTGCAACTGCGTAAGGCGTTAAATGAAGCTCGCCTTGAGCGAGATATATTAAAAAAAGCAACAGCGTATTTTGCACAGGAGTCGCTGAAAAATACGCGTTAATCGAACAATGGCGACAACAATTTCCCATTGAAGCGATGTGTCAGGTAT